>NZ_VFOM01000003.1 GCF_006716125.1 Homoserinimonas aerilata
CCGTCGCGGTGGCCGTGCTCGACCAGGAGTTCGATCGCCTTTCTTCCCCCGGCCTCCTCGTCGGGAAGCACCGAGGCACCGTGCCTGGCGTTGGTCGCGTTGAGCATGACAACGGGGGTGGTCGAGGGGATGTCGGGCACGAAGAGTTCTCGGGCCCGCATCGTCGCGAAGATGATTCCGTCGACCTGCCGGTCGAGTACGGCGGCGATCGCTTCGGCCTCGCGGGCGGGGTCGCCCCCTGTCTCGAGGACGAGGACGACGTGGCCGGCGGCCTCTGCGGCCGCGAGCGCCCCTTTGATCAGTCCGCTCGCGAAGCGGGTGGTGGCGACGACATCCGAGATGAATGCGATGCTGAGGGTCTTGTCGGTTCGAAGGCCTCGTGCGGCGACGTTCGGCCTGTAACCGAGCGCCTCTGCCGCAGCGTTGACGCGATCGTGGGCGTCCTTTGACAGGCGGGTATCGGTGCGGCCGTTGAGGATCATCGAGGCCGCGGTCGAGGAGAGACCGGCCAGGCGTGCCACATCGGCCAGGGTTGCTCGCTTGCTCGACATCGAGCACTCCTCTCGTGGGCGCAGGTGTGGCCCACTGAAACCGTAACCAACTATTCCCACTTGACAATATGGGGTTCGCACCCCAGCATAAAGGCATGCTAAACCCATTTAGCTCCACTGAATGGGAATGGCACCCGGCCCTCGCTCAATTCGTTCACGCATCCTCATGGTTGCTGAATGAAGTCGGACGGTCCGCACCAATCACAAGACAAAGGAGTCACAAGAGATGGCATTCTCTCGACACATGGCACTCGTGGCTGTAGCCGCGACGGCCACGCTTGCCCTGGCCGGTTGCGCCCCAGGCGGCAGCGGCCCGGCCCCCACCGAATCGGTGGAGGTGACCACAGAACTCACGACCGATGAGGTGGTGCTCACCATTGCCGACGAGACCGGGTTCCCGTTGACCGATGACCTGGCTGCAGAGTTCACCAAGCAGTTCCCCAACGTCACTTTCAACGTCACCCGAGACACGTTCCAGAACCTCACCGCGAACGCGCCCAAGCTCCTTGCCGGTGACACCCCGCCCGACCTGATTCGCCTGCCCACGATCGGTGACACCGTGAAGGACGGCCTGCTCGCGAATCTCGACCCGTGGTACGACGCCTATGGCTGGGACAAGTGGTCGGCGGCTCAGCTCGCGCCGCTGCGCGTGGACGCCGATGGGGTTCGCGGATCTGGCTCGCTCTACCAGTTGGGTCTCGGCTACAGCATCACGGGCATCTACATGAACACGACCCTGGCCAAGCAGCTGGGCATCGACGCACCCCCGAGCACGCTCGCCGAGCTTGAGGAGGACTTCGCGAAGGCGAAGGCCGCCGGCATCCTGCCCCTCATGGCCGGCGATCAGGACGGCGTGGTCAACTTCGTGGTCCAGGCGGCGATGAACCAGCACGCCGACCCGAAGGAGATGATGGACTGGATCCTGAACGTGCCCGGGGCGACATATGACACCCCCGGCAATGTGCAGGGCGCCGAGCTCATCCGCAAGTGGGCGGATGCGGGCTACTTCCCCAGCGACATCAACGCGATCGACTACGCATCGTTCGTGAGCCGCTTCCTTGATGGCGAAGGCCTCTTCACCTTCAACGGAAACTGGGCTGCGGCAGACACGCAGGCCAAAATGGGTGACAACGTGGACTACTTCCTCGTTCCCCCGGTGGAGAAGGGTGGTGACCACGTGGCGATGGGCGCAGCGAACTCGTTCTCCGTCGCCGCAGGGTCGAAGCATCTCAACGAGATCGTCTTCTTCCTCAACTGGCTCCACACCAACGACAAGGCTCGCCAGATCGTCACCGATGTGACGGGAGCCTCCCCGGGTGGCGACCCCGCGCAGGTGCTCCCGACAGTGGCCCCCGGCTCGCTGATCGAGGATGCGCTGGCCATGTCCGCGCAGATCGCTGCAGAGAATGGACAGGTCGACTTCATGGCCAACGCGACCGCCGGCATCTACGCTGGCGCGATCATCCCGGAGTCTCAGCTCCTCGTCACCGGAAAGATCACAGGTCAGGACTTCGTCACCGCGGTGCAGAAGTTCTACGCAGAAGAGTTGGCTGGCTAGCAATGAGTGACCGCAATCGAATCGTCCGCACTGTCGACGCAGAACGGCTTCGCCCGGGGTGGCGAGGGCTGTCAGAGTGAAGAATTCGATTGCGCCTCGTCGGGCTGCTGCGGGATCAGCAGCCCGACGGGGAACCCTCGTGGGCTGGCTGTTCGTCCTCCCCGCGCTGATCGCCTACGCCGCCTTCGTCATCTACCCCCTGCTCACGGGTGTGCAGTACTCCTTCTACCGATGGAACGGCGTGGGAGCATCCGAATGGGTCGGTTTCGCCAACTACATTCGGGTGTTCACCGACTCGACCCTGCTCGGGTCGATCCGCAACGCATTCGTTCTCATCGCGTTCTTCACCGTGATCCCGGTGGCTGCCGGCCTCGTGCTGGCGACGCTGATCCGCTCCATGCGGCCCGGCTTCTTCTCCAGCGCATCCCAGACCATCCTGTTCCTGCCCCAGATCATCCCCCTCGCGGCCGCCGGCATCGCCTGGTCGTGGATGTATGCGCAGACCGGCGCGGTGAACCAGATACTCAATGCGATCGGGCTCGGCTTTCTGGCTCGACCCTGGCTCGGCGACTTCCAGACTGCGCTACCGGCCGTCGGATTGATCGGGTCGTGGGTTCTCACCGGCCTCTGTGCGGTGCTCTTCCTCACCGGCATCGGCAAGATCGACCAGGCCCTCTACGAGGCGGTGCGTCTCGACGGGGCCAGCTGGTGGCGTGAGTTCATCACCGTCACGATCCCCGGCCTGCGGCAGGAGATCGCAGTGCTGGTCACGCTCACCGTCATCGCCGCGCTGAGCTCATTCGACATCATCTACACGACAACGCTCGGAGGGCCGGGGCGAGCCACCCTGGTTCCCGGCATATCGATCTACCGGATCGGTTTCACGCAGAGTGAAGTCGGGCTGGCATCCGCGTTCGGCATAGTGCTCATGCTGCTCGTGCTGGCCTGTGTGCTCCCCATACAGCGACTGGCGAGAGCGGGTACCAAATGATCGTCAGAAAATCTGAGGCGATGATCGGGCGGGTCGTTCTGATTCTCGTGCTCATCCTCACGCTGATCCCGCTCGTCAACATGCTGTCTGCGGCGCTTCAGCCCGCCGACACGAACCCGACCGGTCTCACCATCCCGACGGATCCCCAGTGGATCAACTTCGTCACGGCCTTCGAGACGGGGAATGTGTGGCGGTTGATGGGGTCGAGCCTGTTCATCGTCGTCTTCGTCGTGCCCATCAGCCTGCTCTTCGCGACGCTCGCCGGCTACGCGCTGGGTAATCTGCGGGTGCGGGGTGGCCGGTTCATCTTCATCTTCCTGATCCTCGGGCTGACGATTCCCTTCGAGGCATTGATCATCCCGCTGTACTACCAGATTCAGGCGATGGGGGTGCTGAACACCCAGTGGGCGATCATCCTGCCCCTGATCGGGCTCTACATGCCGTTCAGTGTTGTGTGGATGCGTGCCCACTTCCTCGGCGTGCCGCCGGAGCTGTCTGAGGCGGCGCGGGTCGACGGGGCATCCACGGCGCAGGAGTTCTGGCGCATCCAGATGCCGTTGGCCCGGCCGGCCCTGTCAGCGCTGGCGATCCTGCTCTTCCTCTGGACCTGGAACCAGTTCCTGTTGCCGGTCGTCTTGGTGTCGGACCCGCTCAACCGAACGGTTGCGGGCGCACTGACCTTCTTCCAGGGGCAGTACTCCTCAAGCATCCCGCTGCTCAACGCCGGCGCCCTGATCATCATCGTGCCGACGATCCTGGTGTTCGTGATCTTCCAGCGACAGTTCATCCAGGCGCTGCTTCAGGGCGCAGTCAAGGGCTGACCGGCGCGCGCCTCACCTGCGGCGTCGTCAACGACGCCATCCGATGTGAAAGAAGAACATGACCTTCTCCCTTGACGCCCATTGGGTGTGGGACTTCTGGCTCGCCGATGACGGTGACCTGTTCCACCTCTTCTACCTCCATGCGCCGAAGTCGCTCGGCGACCAGAACCTCCGCCACAGGAACGCGAAGGTCGGGCATGCGACATCGTCTGACCTGATCGAGTGGAGCGACCACGGGGTGGTGCTTCAGCCCGGAGGGCCGGGGGCGTTCGACGAGACGGCCACCTGGACGGGGAGCGTGCTGCGCGGCCCTGATGGTGTCTGGCGGATGTTCTACACGGGTTCGCGATTCCTGGCATCCGACTCTGTGGCCAACATCGAGGCTGTCGGTGTCGCGACCTCCACCGACCTTCACCACTGGACGAAGGCGGAGCAGCCCATCACAGTGGCCGACCCGCGCTGGTACGAGAAGTTGGGCGACTCGAGCTGGCCGGAGGAGGCCTGGCGGGACCCGTGGGTGTTCGCCGATCCGGCGGGGGATGGGTGGCACATGATCCTCACCGCACGCTCCTCTCACGGCGACGAAGAAGACCGGGGGGTCATCGCCCACGCGGTGTCACAAGACCTCATGTCCTGGCAGGTGCAGCCACCGTTGACGGAGCCCGGCACCGGCTTCAAGCACCTCGAAGTGCCGCAGATCGCACAGATCGGGTCACGCACGGTACTGCTGTTCTCCTGCGACACACCCGCGCTGGCTGGCCATCGCTCGGGAGACCGCGGCGGAATCTGGGTGGTCGACGTCGAATCTCCCATCGGGCCGTATGCCCCCCAGGGTGCGCGGCTCCTCGCCGAAGAGTCGCTGTACTGCGGGCGACTCATCCAGAACCGTGACGGCGAGTGGATGCTCATGGCCTTCGAGAACATGACGGCCGACGGTGGCTTCACCGGCGCGCTGTCGAACCCGATTCCCGTTGAGTTCTCCGACGCCGATGGCGGGCTCGTAATCTCTGCAACCCGAGGAGCACAGGCATGATCCACGAAGTACACGGGCACGTCGTCGCCGGATTCGAACCGGTGAGAGACGCATTCGCGGCAGCTTTCGACGAGCAGCCAACCATGGGGGCGGCGCTCGCGATTCGCCACAATGGGGTGGTCGTCGTCGACCTGTGGGGAGGCGTCGCCGACGAGCGGACCGGCTCGCCGTGGGAGGAGGACACGCTCAGCGTGATCTTCTCCTGCACCAAAGGTCTGGTGTCTGTTCTTGCGGCCCGGCTCGTCCAGGAGGGGCTGATCGACTACTGGGCGCCCGTCTCCCGTTACTGGCCGGAGTTCGCGGCCGCCGGAAAGTCGTCGGTGCGGGTGAAGGATGTGCTCGCGCACCGCTCCGGGGTCTCGGCCCCGAGGCATCCGATGACGGTCGACGACATCACCGACTGGGACACCGTCGTCACGCACCTGGCTGCGCAGGAACCGCTCTGGGAGCCCGACACCGGATACGCCTATCACGCGCTCACCCACGGATGGCTCATGGGCGAGATCATCCGACGGGTCACCGGCAAGACCGTGGGGGAGTACTTCTCGGAGGTCGTCGCGATCCCCCTGGGGGCGGATGCGTGGATCGGCCTTCCGGAGAAGCAGCAGTCGCGTGTCGCACACCTTCAGGTCGGCTCGACGCTGGCCGAACTTGTCGCCCAGCAGGAGGCGGCCAGGCCGTCGGGCGTCACCGACTGGAGTGAGCGGGCGATGACGCTGGGCGGAGCGCTGCCCCCCGAGCTGGTCGGAACCGACTCCGGATTCAACAACCCGGTAGTTCGCGCAGCCGAGATCCCTGGGGCCGGCGGCATCGCCACGGCGCGCGCCCTCGCCTCGATCTGGTCTGCGACGATCGGGGAGACCGACGGCGTGCGCCTTCTTGAGGACTCCGCGATCGAAGCGGCGACCGAGCTTCAGAGCGAAGGCCCGCCGGTCTGGGATGTGCCCGGGCCGTGGCCGCGCTGGGGGATGGGCCTGCAGCTCGACAGTGAGCCGCGCCGCTTCGTCACCGAGCGAGGATTCGGGCACGACGGCGCGGGTGGGCAGGCGGCGTTCGCCGACCCGGGGGCCGGAATCGGGTTCGCGTTTCTCACGAACCGCATGGAAGCGATCGCGGATGTTCGTGCGACACGGATCGTGGACAGCCTCCGAACCGTGCTCGGCATCACCCGATGAGCGCTGGGGCAGCCTCGATTCTCGTCATCGGCGAAAGCATCATGGATGTCGTGCGCGGCCAGGGGGACGAGCGACGCCACCCCGGCGGCTCGCCCATGAATGTGGCGTACGGGCTGGCGAGGCTGGGTGTGACCACCCGACTGCTGACCCGCCTCGGCCGAGATTCTGACGGGCGGGACATCCTCGACCATCTTGAGGGCGCCGGCGTGGAGGTGCTCCCCGCATCGCTGCACGAGGGAGCGACGAGCACCGCCGAGGTGAGCGTCGGGGAGGACGGTTCGGCGAGCTACCGCTTCGACATCGACTGGAGGCTGCCCGCGATCGACGATCTGCCGGTGCCCGCGTTCATCCACGTCGGGTCGATCAGCACCTTCCTCAGCCCCGGGGCCGACTCCCTGGAGGCATTTCTCCGCGCGGCTGCCGGGCGCTGCGTCATCAGCTACGACCCGAACATCCGGCCCGCCCTCATCCCCGACCGGCCCGCAGCGCTGGAGCGGTTCACCCGGTACGCGCGGATGTGCGACGTCGTCAAACTGAGTGATGAAGACGCGCAGTGGCTCTACCCGGGCGAGGGCGAGTTCTCGGTTCTTGACAGCATCCTCTCTCTCGGCCCGAGGCTTGTGGCGATGACCAGAGGCGCGGGCGGGGTCGTTCTCGCGACCGCCGAGGGGCGGGTCGAAGCGCCCGCACGTGCCGTCGAGTTGGTGGACAGCATCGGGGCCGGCGACAGCTTCATGGCGGCGCTGCTCGCGGAACTCGTCACAAGAGGGGCGGCGGATGTCGACCTCGCGCAGATGGGGGGCATCGCGCACATTGCGACGACTGCGGCGGCGCTCACCTGCGGGCGGGCGGGCGCGAACCCTCCCGACCGGGCCGAGCTCGATGAGGCGCTGCGCTGAGCCCTCGGCGGTAGTGCGCGGCTAGCGTGCGAGCCGTTTTCGGCGGTTCGAGCGCGCGCTCGCGGGCTCTCATCGCCGCAAACGCCTCGGAACGACGGATGCGTCGAAGCCCAGAGCTCGAGCCCCGGCGCCATGGCCTAAGCTCGGCTGGGCGCCGGCCGGAGATGGCGCGAACTCAGGAGGAATGATGTCGGAACGCAGGTATCTCAGTGATGGCAGCAGCATCCCGGCGATCGGCTTCGGAACCAATCAGATGGACACGGATGCGATCGCGTCAGCGATCGACGTGGGCTTCCGCATGCTCGACACGGCGTGGGTGTACGGCAATGAGAGCGCCGTGGGTGACGCCATCCGTGGTTCCGGCGTGCCGCGTGACGAGTTCACCGTCATCACGAAGCTGCCGGGCCGGGCGCACGGAGTGGACGAGGCGCGCGCCTCGCTGACCGAGTCGCTCGCGAGCCTGGGCCTCGACCACGTCGACCTCTATCTCATCCACTGGCCGATGCCACGTGTCGACCGCTACGTCGACGCGTGGAAGGGGCTCATCGCCCTGCGGGAGGAGGGGCTCGTGCGTTCCATCGGGGTGTCCAACTTCAACCCCGATCATGTCCTGCGGCTCATCGAGGAGACGGGGGTGGCGCCGGTCGTCGACCAGGTCGAACTGCACCCGCACTTCATCCAGGCCGAGCAGCGGGCATTCGCCGCAGGCCGCGGAATCCCGACGATGAGCTGGAGCCCGCTCGGGCGCCGCGCCGACCTGATGGCGGATGCCACCATCGCAACGATCGCGGAGCGTCACGGGGTCTCACCGGCCCAGGTGGTCGTGCGGTGGCACATCGAGCTCGGGTCGGTGCCCATCCCGCGCTCGACGAGTGCTGCGCGTCAGGCGGAGAACTTCGACGTCTTCGGCTTCAGTCTCGACGCCGACGAGGTCGCGGCGATCAGCCGCCTCGACTCGGGTGTGAGGCTCTGGGGCGGCGACCCCGAGACGAAAGAGGAGTTCTAGCTAACCCTCGACGCTGAGCATCGCCGCTGCCTCGCAGGCGATCGTGAGCATCCGCTGCTGCACCGGGGCGTAGTCCTCGAGCCACTCGTCTGTCGCGCGGTTGCCGTGTGTCGCCAGGACCGCCCCGTAGCGGCGCCCGAGGGCTTTCGCGACCGCGAACACCGTCTCGCACTCCATGTCCATGGCGTCGGCCCCCCGCCGAAGCACATCCGCCATGCGTTCCTCCGCCGCCTTCTCGAGGCCGGGCAGGCTCCGACCTTCGCCCACGTAGTACGAGTCGCAGGACATGACCGTGATGGGGGTGAGGGCCTCGCCGTGCGTTGCGGCGGCGGCATCCAGCGCATCGAGGACCTCGTCGTGGGCAGGGATGGGTTCGTCGCCCTTCGCGTAGAAGCGGGCGGTGCCGCCGTCGCGCAGGGCTGAGGCGACCGAGGTGATCGATCCGGGCACGATCCCTGCGGGGATCGCACCCATGCCTCCGACCCTGATGAAGGTTGTGACACCGAGTCGGCTGAGCTCGACGATCGCGATCTCGGTGGATGGTCCGCCGATGCCGGTGGAGCAGATCGCGATCTCCTGGCCGGCGAAGCGGCCTACGCCGAGGCGGTATTCGCGCTTCTCGCCGATGAGTTCGAAGTCCTCGAGAACGGCGGATGCGAGTGAGACGCGGGCGGGATCTCCCGGGAGGAGGCACACGCGGGGCAGCGTTCGGCCATCTGTCGGGATGTGGGGCGGTCTGCCGTCGAGCCAGGGGTCACTGGCGCTGCGGAGGGGTGTTTCTTCCGTCATTGGATTCCCGTCTCTTCCGGCTCAGGCTTCCGTTAATCGGAAACGGTGTGTGAGTTGCCACCCTAATACGTATGGCTGTGATCATCGTGCGATCGCACTGTCGCTCCGTTGCCCTGTCTGGAACTTCCCTGAAACCTCGCTGAAACATGGGACATTCGAGCAGAATCTCGATTTGACAAAGCCGATTGCTGTGATCGATGATTCCCTAATCAAGTGGAAAGAGCGTTTCCGTAAGGCGGAAACTACTGTATCGCTTGTTCCGATCTCAGTGCGGTGTCGGCGGTCCCGGCAGCGACTCGAAGCGCCCGAAGGACGACGATGACCCAATTCCTCTCCGTGTCAGACATCACGAAGGTGTACAAGGCGGCGAATCGGCAGAGCGTCACCGCCCTCGATGATGTGTCCCTCGACATCGACGACGGGCAGATCATCGCGCTCATCGGTCCGAGCGGATGCGGCAAGTCAACGCTGCTGCGCATGATCGCCGGACTCGACGACGACTACCAGGGCGAGATCACCTGGGCGACGCCCCCGAAGCCGGGGCGCGACATCGGCTTCGTCTTCCAGGAGCACGCCCTCCTGCCGTGGCGCACGGTTCAGCGCAACGTCGCACTCGGCCTTGAGGGCAAGGGTGCGGACAAGGCATCCGTCACGGCCCGGGTGGCCGAGCTCCTTGCGATGGTCGGTCTGCAGGACTTCGCCAACTCCTATCCGTCGGAGCTCTCCGGTGGCATGAGGCAGAGGGTCGCGATCGTGCGCGCGCTCGCCTACAACCCCCAGATCCTGCTCATGGACGAGCCGTTCGGCGCACTCGACGCGATCACCCGGGACCGTCTGCAGGATGACCTGCTGCGTATCTGGGAGCAGACGAAGAAGACGATCGTGCTCGTCACGCACAGTGTTGAGGAAGCCGCCTACCTGGCCGACCGCGTCGTCGTCATGAGCGCGCGACCGGGTCGCATCCGTGCCATCCACGACGTGCCTCTTCCGCGTGAGCGTGACCAGTCCACGCGCGAGCTCCCCGAGTTCGCGCACTTCTCCAACATGCTCCGCGGGCAGCTCGCATGACGCAGGCCATCATGACCGCGACTCTTGCCCCACGCCGGGGGATGCCTCCCGTGCTGAAGCATCTGCTGGTGACGGTCGCCTATCTCGTCGTGATAGTCGGCATCTGGCAGGTCTATGTGACGGCCGCGGATGTCCCCATCTACCTTCTTCCGGCACCGGATGCCGTCTGGGAGTCGATGGTCGGCATGGCTCAGGACGGCCTGCTGTGGGGCAACATGCTCTACACCGTGCGGAACATCGTGATCGGCTTCGTCGGTGGCGTGCTGATCGGTACGGTCCTCGGGTACATCCTGTGGGCGTCCCGCTGGGCCCGCGAGATCGCCGCCCCGTACATCGTGGTCCTGCAGGCGGCCCCGAAGATCGCGGTGGCCCCGCTCCTGGTGCTGTGGTTCGGTCTTGGATTCGAATCCCAGATGGCCCTCATCCTCATGCTCTCCTTCTTCCCGATGATGGTGTCGATGAGGCTCGGCCTCGAATCGATCTCCTCGGACGTCGAGACGCTCGGGCGTCTCCTCAACATGGGCCGCTGGAGGTACTTCCGCACCGTCCAGCTCCCGGGTTCCATGCCCGAGCTGATCTCGGGGGCCAAGATCGCGATCATCGACGCCATGACCGGGGCGTTCCTGGCCGAGTACATCTCCGCCCAGGTCGGGCTCGGCTACCTCATGGTTCTCGGCAACAGCTCCTACAACACCCCCATGCTCATCGCGGCAGTCCTGCTCACCGTCGTCGCCGGCCTTGCCGGGTTCGGGCTCATCGGCCTCGCCGAGAAGCGCCTGCTCCGATGGCGCACCAACCGTTGACCCCCTGCAGCACACCAGAATAAGAAAGGCACCACAATGAAGTTCCGTACCATTCGCGGGCCGCTTGCGATCATCGCCAGCGTCGCCACAGTCGCCGGTCTCGCAGCCTGCAGCCCCGCCGACACCGCCAGCCAGGGCGACACCTCGGGTGAGCGCACAAGCGTCACCATCCAGATCGACGGCGCCGCTGTCCCGTACTACGCGCCCCTCTATGAGGCCGCTGAGCAGGGCTACTTCGAGGAGGCAGGGCTCGACGTCGAGTTCACCTACGCCGAGGCCTCGAGCGTGCTGCAGAACGTCGCAGCCGGCAACGTGCAGTTCGGGTTCCCGAACGGCGACTCCGTCATCACGGCGAAGGCCAACGGTGTCGACGTCGAGGTCGTGCACACCACCTACCAGCAGGGCATCGGCGCGGTTCTCTTCAACAAGGAGACGAACCCCATCACGAAGCCCGAGGACCTGAAGGGCAAGACCGTCGCGGTCACCGACCTCGGCAGCCCGAACTACATCCAGCTGCAGGCGATGCTCGCCGACGCCGGCATGTCCGTCTCCGACCTCAATGTCGTCACGGTCGGCTCCGGCTCGATCGTCGCCGCGCTGCAGAACGGAGAGGTCGACGCGATCGTCTTCTCGCGCCTCCGCTACTTCGCGCTCGAGAGCGCAGGATTCCCGGTCGGTCAGATGCTGAGCGACAAGTACCTTCCTTCGTTCGGAAACGTGCTCGTCACGAGCCCCTCGCTTCGCGAGAGCGACCCTGAGGTCGTCTCCGGCTTCGTCTCGGCCCTCGACAAGGGCATCCAGTACGTGATCGACAACACGGAGGCGGCTGTCACCGAGGTCATCGCCAAGTACTCGGACAGCTTCGCCGGCCAGGAGGAGTCGATCACCCAGGTGATCACCGACGTGTTCGTCGCCGACCTGTGGCAGTCGGAGTTCACGAAGGAGCACGGCCTCGGCTACGGCGACCTCGAGAAGTGGCAGGCCGCCATCGACGCTCAGGTCTCCTTCGGTCTGATCAACGAGTCCTATGACGCCTCTTCACTGGTGGTGGAGCCCGGTGACCTCTGACGTTCTGACCGCTGAGCGGGTGAGGCCTCTCCTCGTGGGAGGGGCCTCGCTCGCCCTCGGCGTCGCCGCATGGTGGGCGCTCGCCGAGTTCTCGCAGATTCCTGCGTACATCCTGCCGTCCCCCGGCGAGGTGATCGATCGTGCCGTGGGCCTCGCCTCGACAGGATCGCTCCAGCTTCACACTGCGCAGACGCTTGCGGAGGTGGGGCAGGGGGCCGTCATCGGCGTCGTCATCGGCGTTCTGCTGGCCATGGTGTTCTACCACGTGCCCTTCATCAACCGCCTCCTCATGCCGATCATCGTGGTCGCGCAGGTGACTCCGAAGATCTCCATCGCGCCGCTCATCGTGCTGTGGATCGGCCTCGGCATCGCCTCGAAGATCACGCTGGTGGCACTCGTCGTGTTCTACCCGATCCTCATCAACATGCTCGCGAGACTGCAGTCGATGCCGTCGACGATGCGGGATCTCGCACGCATCACGGGCATGGGCCCCGTGCGTCGGGCGTTCCGCATCGAGTTCCCGTACACGTTCCCGGCGATCGCTGCGGGCCTCAAGATCGGCCTCCTCGCCGGCGTCACGGCCGCCGTGATCGGTGAGTTCATCGGCGCGACCGCCGGCCTCGGCTACATCGAGAAGCAGGGCCAAGACAACGACGACATCCGCCTCGTGATGGTCGCCCTGTTCCTGCTGTCGATCATCGGCTACCTGCTGTGGGCCCTTGTCGGCGCCATCGAGAAGCGTGTGGTCAGGCGGTTCAATTGACGATCATGGCGGTGCCCGCCGCGGAGAGTTCGCGTCGGCAGTTCTTCGACGCCCGTCCCGTGTCGGGCGTCGACCTCGGCGTCACCATAGGCGGTCTGCGGCTGCGCAATCCGGTCATGCCGGCATCCGGATGCTTCGGCCCCGAGCTCGGGCGGATGATCCCGTCGGACGAACTCGGCGCCGCCGTGACGAAGACGGTGTTCCACGATGCGCGCGGCGGCAACCCCGTGCATCGCCTCACCGAGGTCGAGGCCGGAATGGTCAACAGTGTCGGAATCCCCAGCCGGGGGCCGGCGGGCTACCTGGAGGAGCTGCATCCGCTCTACAGCGCCCTTGACACGCCCACGATCATCAGCGTGGGTGGCCACCGGGTGCACGAGTATGCGCCCATCGTCGAAGAGCTGTCGGCCGCCGGTGCCGCGTACGAGCTGAACGTCTCCTGCCCCAACCTCGATCGTGACGGCGCCGATATCGGTGCCGACCCGCAGGCGGTTCTGGATGTCGTGCGCCAGGTGCGCGAGGTCACAGACAAGCCGCTCATCGTCAAGCTGCCGGCCATGGTCGCCTCGATCGCGGAATGCGCGATCGCGGCCGAGCAGGGCGGAGCGAGTGCTGTCGCGGTGTCGAACTCGATCCCCTCCCTGCCCATCGACCGCGCTTCGCGCAGGCCAGCGCTCGGAAACATCGTCGGCGGGCTGTCTGGGCCGGCCATCCGCCCCATCGTGACCCGCCTCGTGTGGCTGTCGGCGCGCGCCGTCGACATCCCCGTCATCGCCTGCGGAGGCATCGAGACGGCTGATGACGCGCTCGACTATTTCTCGGTCGGCGCCAGCGCAATTCAGGTAGGAACCGCCAACTTCGCCCGACCCTATGCCATGGTGATGATTGCTCGGGAGCTTCAGCGTCGTTGTGCCGCCGCAGGGGTGTCGAGTATCGAGGAACTGCTGACGATGGGGGAACGCAATGGTGGTTGAACGCGGCGAAGAGAAGCCCATGCATGTCGTCGTTCGTGCGCTCTCGGTTCTCACGGCGTTGAGCAATCGACGCGAAGGAGTCACGCTGCAGCAGCTGCACCGTGACCTGGACATTCCACTCGGCAGCATCCATCGCCTGCTGCGCAGCCTCGAGACCGAGGACTTCGTCATGCGGTCGAGCACGACGAAGCGATACACGCTCGGCTCCGCAGCACTCGCGCTCGGCTACCACGAGCAGTACGACGCCTTCCTCGTCACACCTCCTCAGCCCGTCGTCGAACTCGGCAGGGAGAGCGGCGAGACCGCCTTCCTCACCCGCATGATCGACAGCCGGGTGATCTGCGTCTCGCTCGTCGAATCGACGCATCCGCTTCGACTCTTCGTGCACGTCGGCCAGGAGATGCCGCTGCACGCGGCGGCCTCGGCCCGCATCGTGCTCGCCCACCGGGAGCCCGCCCTCGTCGAGGCGCTGCTCACCGGCCAGCACCGCGAGGCGTACACGAGCGGAACCATGCGAGAGGTCAATCAACTGATCGACCACCTGGCGCTCGTGCGGAATCGCGGCTTCGACGTCTGCAGCAGCGAGCTCGACGACGCGGTGTGGGCTGTGGCCGCGCCCGTCTACGACGCCTTCGGGCGCGTCGAATGCGGAATCGCCCTCGCCGCCGCCGCCGGACGGGTCGACAGTGCCGAACGCCGGGCGGAGTTCACGAGCATGGTCCTTCGGGCCGCCGCCGACCTGTCACGCAGCCAGGGCTTCACCGGAGAACTCCCCGACAACCACGACATCGCGGAACTCACGGCCCTCTACGAGACGGCCGGCGACGAGCATCCGTTTCTCTCCAAGACGACCCTGAGGCGCCCCCAGTGACCATCGCAACCCCTACCCTCCACGAGCTCGTTCCGCGCTCGGACTCGACGCGCCTCAGTGAACTCGCCGACGACCTGGCCGCGCTGTGGCCCACAAGCCCTCAGGATGTGGACGGCTGGATGTCGCGCCCCTCGATCCTGAGGAGGGTCGCAGGCGAACTCGCCGCCCGACTCGCCGCCGACACCGATCGTGTGGTCGCGCTGGGGCCGGGTGCCCTCGTACTCGGTGGTGCGGTCTCCCTCTCGACGGGCCTGCCCTTCTGTGCGGTCGACGACGAGGGAACGGTGTTCGGCGATCACCACGCGGGCGAGACCGCCGGAGTCATCTCCGTCGATGGCAACGCGGAGGAACCCGGCTGGCTTTCAACCCTTGATGTGAGCCGACGGTTGAGCGTCGTACACGGCGGCGGGAGCAGAATTGGGGGAGAGGTGCTGATCTCGCGGCTTCCGCTGCGGCGCGACACGGCGGCATCCGAACCGGAAGGCAACGACCATGACTGAACCCACGACGCTGCAGGCCCAGCTCGACTCGCTCACGATCAGCGAGGACGGAGCCAGCCGATTCGACCTCGTCCTCGACCCGGCCGCGGCAACTGCGGTGGGCGAGACGCTCGCAGAGCGCGCCCGGCAGTATGAGCCGACCGTGGTCCTGAGCTGGGCCAGCGAAGACGACATCGTCCTCGCGCACATCGTGGCCAGCGCGCTCGGCGTTCCCCGCGCGGTCGTCGAGTTGGACCTCGGGCTCATCACGATCTCGCGGCCCCTGCCGTCGGGCAGCCGTGCCGTTCTGGTCGCGCCCCAGTTCTCGGCCGAGCGCCCCATCGGGTCGATCGCGACGATGCTCGAGACGCGCGACCACAGACTCGTGCTCGCGGCTGCGCTCGCAAGCGGTCACGACTCCGACGCCACCCCCTTCATAACCCTCAGCTAGTTCGGCGCCGCCCGGGAAGTTCTCCCGTGTACCGCCATTGGAGAATCCCCATGCAGCATCCGCTCGAGAACGCAACGGCGTCGCTCGTGACGACCTCGCGTCTGTCCCACTGGATCGACACCTTCGCCTCGCTCAGCGAGGCCGGCCGGGGCGTGACCCGCCTCGCATACAGCCCGCTCGAACGCCGCTCCCATGCGGTGTTCGGCGAGTACATGGCGTCGCTGGGCCTGACCGTCGAGACGGATGCCGCAGGCAACACCATCGCGGAGCTCGCCTCCACAACGGGCGAGCGGGAGGCCGCCATCGGCACCGGCTCCCACCTCGACAGCGTGCCCGAGGGGGGCCGCTTCGATGGCATCGCCGGCGTGGTCGCCGGCATGGAGGTTGCTCGCATCGCGGTGGAGCAGCAGCTCCCGCGGCGGCGGCCCTGGCGTTTCGTCGCCTTCGCGAGCGAAGAGGGGGCTCGTTTCGGCCAGGCCTGCAACGGCAGTCGCATGATCGCCGGACTCACGACATCCGCTGACCTCGACGGGTTCCACGACAAGGACGGCGTGAGCATGGCCGCCGCGATGAAGAGCGTCGGTCTTGCGCCGGACGCCGTCGAGACGGCGCGGTGGCGAAGTGAGGACTGGTTCGCCTTCGTCGAGGTGCACATCGAACAGGGCGGCGTGCTCGAGTCGAAGAACCTCAGCGTCGGAGTCGTCGATGTGATCTCCGGCAGCACGAGGCTTGAGGTGACCGTGCTCGGCCAGGCGTCGCACACGGGCGGCACCCCCATGCATCTGCGGCGGGACGCGCTCGTGACGGCCGCCGAATGCGTGCTCGCGTGCCAGACGATCGCCACGGACCCCGAGCACCATGGAACCCGCGTCACGGTCGGCCGTCTCGATGTGCACCCCGGATCGATCACCACGATCCCGGGTCGGGTGGTCTTCACCGTCGATGTTCGCGATGTCGACAGCGACCGGCAGCGCCTCACCGCCGAAGACCTTGTGGCCCGCTTCGAGCAGATCGCCCGATCCCGGAGAACACAGCTCACGGTTGCCCTCATCGGTGACACGTCGCCCGTCGTGCTGCCGTCGTGGGTTGCCGAGCACATCGCCGCCGGCGCCGCAGAGGAGGGCCTCAGCTATCGGATGCTGCCGAGCGGGGCCAGCCACGACAGCCAGCAGATCAACAGGGTGGTGCCGACCGGCATGGTCTTCGTGCCCAGCCGCGACGGCCTCAGCCACGTACCGGAGGAGTTCACGGAGGCGAGCGAGCTGGCCGACGGTACTGCCGTCCTCCTGCAGGCTATGAAGAGATTGGATGCCGCATCATGAGCTCGACAGGAACAGCCGGCCTCGAGGGACTCGTCGTCCCGCGACCGCCCGAAACCTCGCCTCGGCCCCAGCCGATCTGGGATGAGTCGATCGTGGTGGCGCACGACATCGTGGGTACCAGATACCACCGGCTGACGTTGCGCAGCCCGGAGATCGCGGCCACGGCATCCGCGGGGCAGTTCGTCATGGTCTCGGTTCCCGAGTCTGCCGGCGACCGCATCCTGCTGCCGCGCCCGATGGCGATCCACCGCAGGCGTGTCGACCGCGGGATGATCGAACTGATCTTCAACGTAGTCGGTCGCGGCACCTCCGCGCTCAGCACCGTCGCGACGGGTGATCGGCTGCTGATCACCGGTCCGCTCGGTCGCGGCTTCGAGATTCCCGAGACAGCCGGGAGCCTCCTGCTCATCGGCCGCGGGATCGGCGTCTGCGCGGTCATGGGAGCGATCGAAGACGCCGTGGCCGAGGGGCGTCCGGCCACGGCCGTTCTCAGCGCGAACACACGCTCATCGATCATCGGGCTCGAGGACTGCGCAGAACTTGGCGCCCACGCGATCGGCGTCGCCGACGAGGACGGCACGAGCGCCGTTGCTCCTCTCGGTGCCCGCCTTCGAGCAGAGTTCGCCGCGGCGCCGCCCAGCGCGATCATGGTCTGCGGATCGAGCCGCCTCACGCGGCTCGCGGCGGATCTCGCCGCCGAATGGGGCGTCGAAGCACAGGTGTCGCTCGAAGCCCACATGGCCTGCGGTATCGGATACTGCCACGGCTGCGCGGCGCCGGTCGCCTCGGCGGACGACACGGAGGGGCCGCTCGTGTGCGTCGACGGCCCGGTGTTCGACGTCGTCACGAATCGAGACGCAGGCGCGAGAGCGGCGTGACGATGATCATCCGCGACGTTGCCATAGCGGGTGACGACCGGGGCGTGGACATCGAGATCCGCAACGGCCGAATCGCGGCGATCGTTCCGAGCGAGCTACGGCCGGATGCGAGCATCCGCCGGGTCGTGCTGCCGGGACTCGTCGACCTGCATGCACACCTGCGCGAGCCGGGCGGGGAACGCTCGGAGACGATCGAGACGGGAACGCGTGCTGCCGCCGCGGGAGGATTCACCGACGTCTTCGCGATGGCCAATCTGACCCCCGTCACGGATACCGCAGCACGCGTCAGGGATCTCAGGGCGCGTTCGCTGGGTGCCAGCGTGCGGGTTCACCCTGTTGGTGCCGCCAGCGTCGGCCTGCTCGGAGAGGAGCTGGTCGACCATGCGGCGCTGGCCGCCGAAGGGGTGACGCTCTTCTCGGATGACGGCAAGTGCCTGAGCGAAGCCGAAATGGTGCGTGAGGTGCTCGCCCGCATGGCCGAACTCGGCACCATTTTCGCCCAGCATGCGCAGGATCCGCAGATCGTGGGCGCCGGCGTCATCAATGAGCGGGTGGCACACGCTGCGGGGGCGGCGGGCTGGCCCGTGTCGGGTGAGGAGACGATCGTGGCGCGCGACATCGCCCTGGCTGAGGCGACCGGCGGGCGCCTCCACGTGTGCCACGTGTCGACGAGGGGCACGGTCGAGCTCGTGCGGCGGGCGAAGGCGCGGGGCGTTCCTGTGAGCGCGGAGGTGACCCCGCACCACCTGGTGCTCACCGACGACGATGCGGCGCTCGCCGGGCCGGCGCTCAAGGTGAACCCGCCGCTGAGGTCCCCTGAGGACGTCGCGGCCCTGCGCGAGGCGCTGCGCGACGGCACGATCGATGCCATCGGAACCGATCACGCACCCCATCCGGCCGAGACGAAGCGGATGCCATGGCCGGATGCCGCCTTCGGGCTGACGGCCCTGGAGACGGCGCTTCCCATCGTCTCCGAGGTCCTGACGAACGGCGGACGGACCGACTGGGATGCCGTGGCCCGCGTCATGTCGTTCACGCCGGCGAGGATAGGGGGAATCGCCGATCTCGCCGGCCGCCCCGTCGCCGTGGGAGAACCCGCGACCTTCTGCATGGTGCAGCCCGGTCACCGCTGGACGGTGCATGCCGAGCGAATGTTCAGTCGCTCCCACAACACGCCGTTCGAGGGCCGCAGCCTGACCGCCCGCGTCCTCGCCACCGTGATCGACGGTCGCGTGGTGCATGCGGGCGACGACGACGTGTTCGCCGCCTCCCGCTGACGGCGATGCGAGCCGTTTTCGGCGATTCGCGCCCGCGCTCGCGGGCTCGAATCGCCGAAAACGCCTCGGAACGACGGATGCTCCCGGTTTTTGACCACTCCGCGCGGGCTGGTATAGTCATTCAGTTGGGTTTTTCGCCCGACAGTTGCGCCCGTAGCTCAGCGGATAGAGCAATTGACTACGGATCAATAGGCCGGGGGTTCAAATCCCTCCGGGCGCACCACATCCGAAAGCCCCGCCTCGTGCGGGGCTTTCGCGTTCCCCAGGGATGTCAGACTACGCCTGCGGTTCCGAGAAGTGACCCGATGATGAAGGTTGCGGCGAGTGCGATCGCCCCGCCGATGACCACGCGCAGAGTCGGGCGAAGCCAGGGGCTGCCGCCGATGCGTGCGCTCGTCGCGCCCGTGATCGCGAGGGCGAGCAGCACGGCCGCGAAAGTCACGGGAACTCTGATCGTCTCCGGCGGCAGCAGGATGGCGACGAGGGGCAGGAGCGCGCCGATGAAGAACGCGAGGGCGGATGCTCCGGCAGCCTGCCACGGGCTGACGACATCTTCTTCGTTGATGCCCAGCTCTGCTTCGAGGTGGGCTGTGAGTGCGTCGTGCGCGGTCAGCTCCTCGGCGACACGTGCTGCGGTCGCGCGGGTGAGTCCCTTGGCTTCGTAGATCTCGGCCAGCTCGGCGAGTTCTTCTTCGGGCATCGTCGCGAGCTCTGTTCGTTCCTTCGCGATGAGGGCGTGCTGGCTGTCACGCTGGCTGCTCACCGACACGTACTCGCCGAGCGCCATGGAGATCGCACCGCCGACCAGCCCGGCGATGCCGGCCGTCAGGATGGGTGCGACCGCGGAGGTTGCGCCCGCAACCCCGACGACGATTGCGGCGACGGAGACGATGCCGTCGTTGGCCCCGAGCACGCCCGCCCGCAGCCAGTTGAGACGCCCAGCGAAGCCGGCGCCGTGGGGTTCGTTGGGGTGGGATGCATCGAGGGTCATGACGGTCACTTTACGGGTCACGGGTCTCAACCGCTCAGAGGGTGGCTCGTGTCAAACGCCGCGAGTAGAGTGCACAGCACGGAGCGTCGTCAAGGGTCACCGCGGATGGCCGGATCGGATGCGAGCACATGACTGCAGCTGTCACCGGAACAGTCGACAAGGCCGGGTGGAAGCCCAACGACAAGTGGCTGTTCGGCATCGTTCTGGCCGTGATCAACTTCTGGTTGTTCGCCCAGACCCTCCTCAATGTCATCCCGGGTATCCAGGATCAGCTCGGCGTGGAGCGCACACTCGCCAATCTGGCGGTGTCGGTGACGTCGCTGTTCTCGGGGATCTTCATCGTGGTCGCGGGCGGCCTGGCCGATCGGATCGGGCGGGTCAAGATCCTGTATCTGGGCATCTACCTGAGCATCCTGGGTTCGCTGCTGATCGCGTTGACGCCGGAGGATCTCGGCGCCGTGACATCCGCGATGCTTCTCGGCGGCCGCGTCATCCAGGGGCTGTCGGCCGCGTGCATCATGCCGTAGTCGATGGCGCTGATCAAGAGCTTCTATGAAGGGAAGGCGCGACAGCGGGCCCTCTCGTTCTGGTCCATCGGGTCGTGGGGCGGGTCAGGCTTCTGCGCACTCTTCGGCGGCCTGATGGCATCCAGTGTGCTGGGCTGGCGGTCCATCTTCTGGATCTCGATCGTGCTGTCCGTCCTGGCGCTGTTCCTTTTGCGCGGCACTCCCGAGTCGCGCGCTGAGCGGTCGCCGGATGCCGCGGCCCACCGTTTCGACTGGTCGGGGCTGGTCTGCTTCATCATCATGCTGCTGGCGATCAACGTGTACATCTCGCAGGGGCCGAACATCGGCTGGCTGAGCTGGAGTGGGATCGCGCTGCTCGTCATCTTCATCGCGTTCCTGCTGGCGTTCCTGCAGATCGAGACCGGCAAGGTCACATCCTTCATCGACCTGAAGCTGTTCAGAAACGGCACGTTCACGGGCGCGACCCTGTCGAACTTTCTGCTGAACGGTGCCGCGGGTACCCTCATCGTCTCGCTCGGCCTGGTGCAGATCGCGGCAGGGATGAGCTCGCTGCAGTCGGGGCTGCTGACGCTCGGCTATCTGGTGGCGATCCTCGCGACCATCAGGGTGGGCGAGAAGCTGCTGCAGCGTTTCGGCCCGAAGAAGCCGATGCTCTGGGGCAGCATCATCACCGGCGTGGGCATCCTGATGTGCTCGATGACGTTCCTGCTGATCGACCAGTACATCGTGTTCAGCGTCATCGGTTTCACCCTGTTCGGCATCGGTCTCGGCTTCTATGCGACCCCGTCGACGGATGCCGCGCTGTCGAATGTTCCGGATGACCAGGTCGGTGCCGCATCCGGAATCTACAAGATGGCGTCGTCACTGGGCAACGCGATCGGGGTGGCCATCTCGGCCGCCCTCTATGTTGCGGGGCAGGCCGTCGACCCGGAGCTCATCCAGTCGTGGGGCCTGTTCCTGGGGCGTCAGGACAATGTCGCGCTGCGCTTCGGCGGGGCGATCGGGCTGCTGTTCAACGTGCTGATGGTCGTGATCGCCATCGCCTCCATCATCCTCACGGTGCCGTCGAAGCGTTCGAAGGAAGAGGAGGAGGCGGTGCACGACGAGGTCGCGCCTCCGGCGTTCGGCAACTGAGTCGCTGCGCTCAGTACTCGGTGAGCAGCTTCACCCACGCTTCGACGAGCACGTCGATCGCCGGGTCGTGTTCGTGGTCCCACTGGTTGATGATCCAGTTCATGTTCGCCCGGTCGAGCATCTCGAAGGCGAGCACGCCGCGAAAGTGTCGGCTGGCGGGGGCGAAGCGGTCGGCGAGGTCGAGGCCGTCCTTGATATCGCTCGCGACCTCTTCGGCCCACGCGTCGACGAGCTCGCGGATCTCGGGCTCGACGGCGGCGGCAACGAATGCCGAGGTGATGTAGGGGCGGATGGCGGGCCAGCGGCTGACCTGCGTGCGCACCCATTCGCCGATTCGCGCGGGGTCGCCCGAGTGCACGACGTCGACGAGGGCGGCGGCGGTGGATGCTCGGGCCGGCGACGAGGCGCGTTCCAGGATGTGGTCGAGGTCGCCGATGAGCGCCGACATGACTGCGCGACGCGACGGGAAGTGCGCATAGAACGTCACCCGCGTTGTGCCTGCGGCGGTGGCGATGTCGTCGATCGTGGTGGCCGCGTAGCCCTGCGACTCGAACAGTTCGAGCGCGGTGTCCAACAGTCGTTGGCGCGTCTGCTCCTTCTGCGCGGTACGGAGATTGGCCATTCGTCAACCTTAGCGAGGGGTGTGATCGGGGCCGTGCTGATGGCCGGTGAAGGGGGACGTGTCGTCGGTTCAGTCGCAGAGCTTGCGCAGACGGGGGATGGGGATGCGGTAGTTGACGGATACGGCAGCCGCGGTGCCGTCGTCGTGCCGCCATCGCAGCAGCGCGGGCCCGTCGAGGGCACCGTCCACCAGTTCGGGTTCTCCCACGAGGGGTGTCCGGCCGGCGACGCGAATGTTGAGGTCGAAGAGTTCGGTCCAGAAGTAGGGCTGAGCCTGCAGCTCGGGGGCCGCATCGCCGTGCAGCAGGGCGCCTGCGGCGACTCTCGCCTGCTCGATGGCGCTGTGCCAGATGGGGCTGCGCACATTGGCGCCGGCTAGAGGGAACGCGGCGACGTCTCCGGCCGCGACGATCTCGGGGCGGAGCCTGCCGCGGCTGTCGACGGCGAGGGGGCCGCCGTCGGCCAGCCCGCTCCCTTCGAGCCATTCGGTGTTGGGGATGTCGCCGACGGCGCTGAGGAGAATCTCGCCGTCGATGATGGTTCCGTCAGCGAGTTCCACCCGTGACCTGCCATCCTGGTCGACCACTCGGGCACCCGGGGTGATGATGAGGGTGAGGCCGCGTGCCGTGGCGGCGGCGGTGATGTGGCTGCTCAGGTAGGGGCCGAGCTGTCGCTCCAGGGGCGGCTCGTTGGTGACGACGGTCACGCGGCATCCGGCCTCGAGGGCGCCGGAGGCGGCCTCCATGCCGAGGGGGCCGCCGCCGACGATGACCACGTCTGGTCGTGACGACAGCTTCTCGCGGAGGGCGAGTGCGTCGTCGAGGGTGCGGAGCACCAGTTCGTCAGACCCGGTTCCGAGTCGTCTGGCCCGCGAACCGCTGGCGATCACCAGCCCGTCGTATTCGAGTTCCGTTCCATCGTCGAGTGTCAGTACGCGGCGGTCTGCGTCGAGCCCGACCGCGGTGCGGCCGAGCAACTCTGTTGCCCCGTGGTCGGGCGGTGGGAGTTCGTGCGAGGTGAGGTCGGTGTCGCTGCGCAGAAGCGCCTTCGACAGTGCAGGGCGGCTGTATGCAGGCCGCGTCTCGGCGCCGACCATGGTCAGCTCGCCGTCGAAGCCGCCTGCGCGCAGGGAGTCCGCCGCGGTGAGCCCGGCGATGCCGTTGCCCACCACGACGATCCTCTTCAGTGTCGACACCATTCAGGCGCGCTCGGCCAGGCGCAGCGCGGCGACCGGGCAGACGCGCACCGCGGCGCGCGCTCGATCGAGTGCCGCGCCGTCCACCTCGGCGATGTCGATGACGAGTTCGCCGTCATCGTCCAGGTGCATGAGGTCTGGCGCTGCTTCTTCGCACAGCCCGTGGCCCTCGCAGCGGGGGCGGTCGAGTTCGATTCTCATGGTTGTCTCTCCCGGTGTTGCTGGGTCATGCCGGAACGACGTCGAGGACGTCGAGCTTCTCGATGCTTCGGGTGATGTTGCTCGGCACGCGCAGCTCCTCGCCGAGGCGGAACGACTGCACGTGCTTCGCGAGGGCTGCGACGACCGCGTGGCCCTCCATGCGGGCGAGGCCCTGGCCGGCGCAGCCGTGGGGGCCGTATCCGAAGGTCAGGTGGTCGACGGGGTTGCGGGCCACCAGGAACTCATCCGGGTTCTCGTAGTGGCGCTCGTCGTGGTTGCCCGCGCCGAAGAGGATGGCGATCTGGGCGCCCGCGGGCACCAGGGCACCATCGATCTCGACCTCGCGTGTGGTCTTGCGCCCCCACGCGTGCACCGGCGGCCAGAAGCGCAGCACTTCGGCGAATGCGGCGGAGACGAGCGACGGGTCCTGTCGCACGAGCTCGAACTGCTCGGGGTGGCGGCCGAAGAGCGCGACGACGTTGCCGATCGCGGCGATCGTCGTGTCGACGCCGGCGCCGAGGTACTGGTGGATGATGTGACCGGCGGTTCCCTCGGGGACCTCGCCGCGTGCTTCCGCGTCGAAGATCCCTCGCCCGATGGAGCCTTCGGCGAGGTCTTCCGCCGTGACGGTGCTGCACCACGCGTAGAGTTCGCCGGCGATGGGGAAGGCCTCCTGGGTGCGCTGGTTCATCGGGCCGATCACCTGCATTCCGGCTTGGCCCCAGCGCAGCATGTTGGCCTTCACCTCGCCGGTGAAGCCGATGAGGTTGGCGACGATCTCGAGCGGGAACTCCCGGGCGAGGCTGTCGATCACATCGAAGCTGCCGGTCTGTGCGAGTTCGGCGACCAGCGCATCCGCCTTCTCGGTGATCTGCGCGCCGAGGCCGCGCAGTGCGCGAGGGGTGAGGTTCGCGGAGAGGGTGGCGCGCAGCTGCGTGTGCACGGGCGGGTCGGAGGCCAGTGATGTGCCCTGGAGCGCATCGTTGACGCCCGGGTTGAACCCGATCGCCTTGACGGAGGAGAAGGTCTCGGGGTCTGAGAGCGCGTCGCGGATGGTGTCGTAGCGGGTGAGTGCGTAGACGTCGTTCGCGGGAAGGTGCACGACTGCGCCGAGATCGCGCAGCGCCGTGTAGGTGGGGAAGGGATCGATCAGAACGTCGTCGGCAAAGAGGTCGATGTCTGAAGTTGCTGGTCCGTGTGCCATGGCTGGTTCTCCTCATTGAGAGTCCGGATGTTCGGCTGAAATTTCAGCTTACAGACAGTAAAGCGAGTGCTCTGAGATTAAGCAAGAGTGAAAACAAATTCGCTTGACGACGTGTAAAGTGACTGGCAGAATGACTGCACCGTTCGCAGAGCGGTCCAGAAGAAACTCAACGGAGAGGATCACCGTGAACGACACTGTCAACACCGTCCTCGGCCCCGTGTCTGCCGAGAAGCTCGGTGTCGTCTCGATTCACGAGTCGCTGCTCTCGGTTATGCCCGGCGCCCAGTTCGCCTTCGACGTGACGATCGACCGTGCCGAGGTTTTCGACATCCTCGCCGACAAGCTCCGCGAATTCCGCGAACACGGCGGCGGCACGATCGTCGACAGCACGGGCATGTTCCACGGGCGCGACGTCACCCTCTACGAGGCCCTCTCGCGTACCACCGGCGTGCACATCGTCGCATCCACCGGTCAGGGCCCCGAGGGGATGCTCGGCGGTTACTACCTGACGCCGCAGACGAACCCGCCGACACCGTGGCCGGCGGAGAAGTTCGCCGAGCTGTTCGGCAAAGAGGTCTCTGAGGGGATGGTCGTCCCCCGTGTCGAGCGGCGGGCCGCTGCTGGCCTGGTCACGACCGCGACCACCCGCGAAGGTCGCACCGCCACAGACGAGAGCCTGGTGCGGGGTGCCGCGCGGGCTGCACTCGAGACCGGGGTCCCCGTCTCGATCCGTTACGGTGCCGATGCCCTCAGCGATCTCGACATCGTTCTCGACGAGAAGTTGCCGGCCGATCGCATCCTGATCGGCGGCCTTGACCGCACGGATGCTGTGGGTCTCGCCCTCGAGATCGCTGGCCGTAGTGCCTATGTCGGCATCGACAGTGTCGGCACCGAGGGTGGCGGGTATCTCAGCGATGCTGAGCGGGTCTCGCTGGTGGTGGAGCTGGTTGCGGCGGGTCATGCCGGGCGCATCCTGCTCTCGAGCAGCACGACCGGCGTGGCCAAGGGGCATCCGGGTCGCGATGTGGCGTTCGGTCACATCCTGAATAGTTTCGTGCCGGCGCTGAGCGCGGCGGGCGTCGACGACGCAACCATCCAGCGGATCCTCACGGACAACCCGCGCGAACTTCTCACGGTGAGGTAGAGCAATGGGCACAGTGAACACGGTGCTCGGCGCCGTATCGACCGAGGAGCTCGGTCTGGTCGCCATCCACGAGCACATCGGCTACGGCATGCCCGGCTCCGAGCTGGACACGAAGTGGTGGAAGACGCCGGAGCAGGCGTACGAGGAGACCGTTCCCAAGCTGCGGGCCTTCCACGAGTTCGGCGGCGGCACCTTTGTGGACGCGACGGGCATCTGCAACGGCCGCGACATCGACTACTACCGCTCGCTCTCGGCGAAGACCGGGGTGCACATCGTCGCCAGCACCGGTTTCGTCGGCGGGGACACGGCGCTGCCGTTCTTTGAGCAGGCCAGCGTGGAGTATCTCGAGGCACAGTTCGTGCACGAGATCACCGTGGGCATCGGAACCTCCGGGGGCAGGGCGGGCATCATCAAGGTCGGTGTGAGCCGCGGTGGTCGGATGACCGAGCTCGACAAGCGCATCTACCGCGCGGCGGCCCGTGCGTCACTCCAGACGGGTGTGGGCATCCTGACCCACCTCGCCATCGATGCCGAGAACGCGATCGCGATCTTCGAAGAAGAGGGTCTCGACCTCGACCGCGTGCTGTTCGGGCATGTGGATGACGGGGTGAACTTCGACAAGACGCGCGACACCTGGATCGCCGACCAAGGCGGACGCATCGGCTTCGACACCTTCGGCTACGAGACGGAGCTGCCCGATCCGCCGTTCTGGGCGCGCCCCCGCAAGGATCGCCTCGATCACTTCCTGCGCTTCATCGGCGCCGGCTACCTCGACAAGGTCTTGGCATCGGCGGATGCGAACTGCAGCCCCCTGGGCTGGCCCGGAGTGAAGGGCCACACCGTCAACTACATCTTCGAGCAGCTCATCCCCGACCTGCGCGCTGCGGGTGTGGACGAGGCCACCATCACCAAGATCTTCGTCGAGAACCCGGCCAGCTTCCTGGCCATCCAGAACTGAGAGAGAACAAGCATGGACATCACGAACCTCAAGATCGCCATCGTCGGCGCAGGGTACGCGGGGGCGGCGGCAGCGAAGGCGCTGAGCCTGCTCGGGGCCGACGTCACCGTGTATGAGCAGGCCTCCCAGAGCGGTGAGGTGGGTGCCGGCATCGGCCTGCGCCCCGCCACCATGGCCCGCTTCGCCCAGTGGGGGATGCGCGACGCGATCGCCGCCTGCACCTCGGCGAGTGACTACTTCGAGATCCTCACCGCCACCGGCGAGCCGATCATGAAGGAGAACTGGCCCGAGTCTGGCGTCGAGACGAAGACCCACCTGGTGCACCGCCGCGACTTCATCGACGCCCTCATCGGCGTTCTTCCCGAGGGCATGGTGCGCTTCGGCCACAAGCTCGTGAAGATCGAAGACAAGGGTGCGAGCTCGGTCCTCACCTTCGCGAACGGCGAGACCGCAGAGGCCGATCTGGTCGTCGGCGCCGACGGCATCAGCTCGATCGTGCGCGATCAGCTGTTCAGCCAGGCGGGGCCCGTCTTCTCGGGCGAGCACGCCTACCGCGCCGTCATCTCGGCCGACGACGCCCACGGGCTGGTCGTCGACGACAACCTGCGCATGTACATCGGGCGTGGCACGAAGATCTACCTGCTGCCGCTGCGCCACCGCAACCAGGTGTCGTTCGACATCACGGCGCTCAACCCCGACAGCACGTGGGCCCCCGAGATCACGACGGAGCAGCTCCTCGCGACCGTCGAGGGCTTCGACGAGCGCCTCGTCGCCATCACGCGCGAGCTCGACCTGAGTATCGTCAACGCCCGTGCCGTGTACGACATCGATCCGATCGACAACTGGCACACGGCATCCGTCGTGCTCATCGGCGACTCGGCGCACTCGATGCTGCACCACCAGGGCCAGGGTGCGAACTCGGCGATCGAGGACGCGGGCGCGCTGGCGGATGCTCTGGCCGAGTCGGCCACGGTCGCTGAAGCGCTCGAGAGCTTCCAGGCGACCCGCAAGCCCGTCACCGACGAGCTGCAGCGCATCTCCCGTCAGGGCTGGAGCGAGGGCGAGCTCGATGAGGTGTTCCCGGGGCAGAGGCCTGAGTCGCAGTTCGCGGCGCCGGCGCGGGGTTGAACCATGCCACTGCATCCTGAGATCGCGAAGATCGTCGCCACAATCCCTGCCCCACCGCCCGGCCCGATCGACCCGGCCATGCTGCGGGCGGGGGAGGAGTCGATGGTGGCACCTCTCGGCGAGCGTCTGTCACTCCATTCGGTTGAGGATGCGATGGCGGGCGACGTGCCCGTGCGCATCTACTCGGCGAGCGAGGCATCCGCTGGGGTGCTCGTGTACTTTCACGGCGGCGCCTTCTTCCTCGGCAGCCTCGAGACACACGACCATGTCGCACGAGCTCTCGCCAAGGAGACCGGGCTGACGGTCGTGGCCGTGGGCTACCGGCGCGCACCCGAGGCCGCCTTCCCGGCCGGGCTCGACGACTGCTATTCCGTGGTGCGCTGGGCTGCCGAGAATCTGGTCGCCGTGGGCGGGATCCTTGCGATCGCGGGCGACAGCTCGGGCGGCACCTTCGTCGCGACAGTCGCGGGCATCGCGCACGACGACGGCTTCGAGCGGATCACCCATCAGGTGCTCTTCTACCCGTCGCTCGATCTCGATTTCGACACCGAGCGCTACCCCTCCCTCACCGAGAACGCGGTCGGTTATGGCCTCGAGACGGCGGGCCTGACGCCGTTCAACGCGTTCTACATCGAGAGCGGGGCCGACCCCGCCGACCCGCGCGTCTCGCCCATCAAGCGTGCCGATCTCACGGGCCTCCCGCAGGCACTGATCATCACGGCGGAGTTCGACCCGCTGCGCGATGAGGGCGAGCTCTACGCCGAGCGTCTCCGCGAGGCCGGAGTCGACGTGACGCTCACGCGCTACGCCGGCGCCAACCATGGTTTCGTGCAGAACTTCTCGTGGATTCCCGAGTATTACCGGGCGTTCGAGCAGACCGCAGAGTTCCTGGCGAAGCCATGACCGTCGCCATCCACCCGCTCGTTTCGCCGTGGGGGCGCTTCGGCCTCTACAGCTTCTTCATCGACGCCGACGAGCCGGCGATCGTCGACACGGGCATCGCGTCATCCCCGGCCGAGGGTATGGCCCCGGCGCTCGAGGCGCTCGGTCGCCGCATCGAAGACGTGCGCTGGATTCTGCTCACCCACGGCCACATCGACCATGTCGGCGGGGCGCACGCCCTGTGGGAGTTGACGGGCCGCCGCGCCCAGGTCGTCATCCATGAAGCGGATGCCCCGATGCTGCGTTCGAGGCGCGCACATGTCGACGAGTACCTGGGTGGGCGAGGGCTCTACCTGCACGACCTCGAGGGGGAGGCGAAGCAGGCGGCGGCCACCAAGGCGGTCATCTCCGGCGAGCTGGAGCCGACGATGCTTGTGCGCGGCGGCGAAACGCTGTCGCTCGGCGGCGGCACGACCGTGTCGGTGCATGCCATCCCGGGGCACACTCCCGGTGCGGTCGCCTACGTCGTCGACGGGCAGAACGATGTGTTCGTCGGCGACTCCGTGCAGGTGCACGGGGCGGCGAACGGGTTCCCTGGGTTTGTCGACCCTGCCGGTTACCGGGCCAGCCTGGAGTATCTGCGTGACGACATCCGGCCCTCGCATCTGTACCTGGGGCATCCGTATCGCACCGCCGGCGGAGTGCCGTACGGGGTTGAACTCGACGCGGAGCAGGCACAGACTGCCATTCAGGAGAGCCTCGATATCGAGGGGCGGGTCGGCCATGCCGCCCGCGGCTGCCTCGCGCACGGCCTTCGCGAAACCTCGTCGCCGTATTCGCCTTTTGAGCCCGTCGCCGAGGCGGTCGGCTACACCGGCGACCCCACCCTTGAGCCGTCGCCATTCTTCACATCGATGCACGGCTACCGCACGCAGTTCAAGCAGTAAGGAGCCGACCATGGCTGACTTTCACACCGTTCAGGCAGGCGAGCAGACGATCGCCGTGCGCAAGGACCTTCGCGTCCCGATGCGTGACGGGGTCACCCTCGCGGCGGATGCCTATCAGGGCACGGTCGACAAGCCGCGGCCGGCACTCATCGCTCTCAGCCCCTACGGCAAGGAACTGCAGGCGCTTGCGCTGACGATGCCGCCGCAGCGCCGCCCCAGCCCCATGTGGGACGGATGCATCGAGGCCGGCGATATCGCCCGTGTCGTGCAGGAGGACTACGTGCACGTCATCGGCGACCTGCGTGGCTCGGGAGCATCCGAGGGTGAGCACATCGGCAACTACAACGCCGGCGGGGTCTCGCTCGGGCAGGACGCCTACGACTTCATCGAGTGGGTTGCGGCGCAGCCGTGGTGCGATGGCAACGTCGGCATGATCGGCATCTCCTATTTCGGCTCGATGCAGCTCATCGCCGCAGCCGAGCGCCCGCCCGCCCTGAAGGCGATCTTCGTCTCGGGCGGCCACTACGACTTCTACGAGACCACCTATCACGGCGGCATCATGTGGCTCATGCCGCGGGCCGCGCGCGAGGGCCGCGGGGGCGACTCCGGCTGGGCGTTCACCGACGGCGTGAAGTCGCGGATGCTCGAGGAGTTCTCCGCAGAGGAGATCCGCGAGAAGGTCGCCAAGCGCCTCGAAGACCCCGACGTCATGGCGTGGCCGAACCTGTTCCACGTGCTGCACTACCCGAGGAACCACGAGGCCTGGTTCGACATCGCCATGAACGAGCTCGACGGCGAATGGTACGAGGAGCGCAACCCGGTCAACCTCGCCTCGAACATCGACATCCCGGTCTGGTTGCAGCTCGACCAGGGTCGCGGCTGGACCCTCGACGGCACGATCGAGGCCTACAACCGGCTGAAGGGCCCCAAGAAGCTCAGCGTCGGCCCGTACCCGCCCATGCAGTCGCGCCCCTTCATCGAAGAGCACGACAAGATGTTCGCCTGGTACGACTACTGGATCAAGGGCATCGACAACGGCATCATGGACGAGCCGGCCGTGTCGGTCTTCGTCGAGGGCACCCGCGAGACGGTCACGGCGGATGCGTGGCCTCCGAAGAAGATCGATTACCGGTCTCTCTTCCTGCGTCCGCGTCGCAAGCTGTCGTTCGAGCCCGAGCTGATGGGGGCCGAGCACGCGTCACCGGACGGTTTCTACCAGGCACCCCTCACGGTCACCGACAGGGTCGAGATCATCGACTGGAGCACGACCCCCTTCGAGGAGCCTGTCGAGTTGATCGGCACGGGTGCCGCCCACCTGTTCGTGGAGATCGACCAGCCCGACACGAATCTCATTATGCGGCTGTGGGATGCGGTACCGAACGGCAAGCGTCAGCTGCTCACGACCGGCTACCTCAAGGCCTCGCACCGCGAGCTCGACGAGGAGTTGTCGACCGAGGGTAGCCCCATCCACCCGCACACGCGTGCCGTGCCGGTCGAGCCGGGCACGATCGAGGAGTACGTGTTGCGCCTCTACCCGTTCGCGGCAACAATCCTGCCGGGGCACCGCATCGTGGCGGAACTCTCGAACAACGAGCCGCTCGTCGACGAACACAACTCCCTGCTCCCACCCGATGCGTTCCACCTGCCGGTGGGTCGCCCCGTGACGCACAAGATCTACCGCGACGCCGCGCATCCGTCGCGCCTGGTCCTGCCCTTCACGCAAGGCAACTAACCTCACGGCTGTACTTTGTCGCGACGGCTACAGAACATTCCGCTGCCGTCGCGACAAAACGCAGCCGGGGCTGCCTATGTCTAAATGGGACGCCGGGCCGGACCGACCGCAAAGTGATATTCTGACGCGAACTACCACGGCAGGTATCGCAGCGACGCGAGGAAGGGTCGACAGATGTCAGACATCCTTGATGTACCTCGCCCCATTGTCGCTGCGCCCCACTTTGCTGGAACGCCGGTGAATCTCGAACGCTTCTCGACTGCCGAGTTTGCCGGCGATGAACGCGTGGAGCTCTGGGAGCAGCACAACGCCAGGGCGCTCATCGGCCTGGAGTGCCGCACTCTCAACGAGATGCCGTTGGAGGCCGTTGAGACGAACGTTCACTTGAGTCAGCTCCAGTTTGCTCACGTTGTCGCCAACGCCCACGTCGTCGAACGCTCAAGTCGACACATTGCGACTCAGGCATCAGACGGTGTCGCCCTCTATTTCACGCTTTTCGGGGAGTCATTCTTCTACCACCGTGACGGAGTGCACATCCTCCGCCCCGGAGACCTGTTGGTCTGTGACGTCAACGAGCCATTCATGCGGGGCTTTGCGACGGGCCTCAAGGAGTTCGTGATTCGCGTGCCCAAGGCGCTCTTCGATGAGGTTTCTGACGAACCCGTCGGTGCGACTCCCACAACCATGCGTTTCGCGGGGCAGCGGGATGCAAACGCTCACGCGAGGTCGCTGGCGCAGTTGCTGAAGTCCGCCTTGACCGCACCGAAGCCGACGGATGCGGTCGCAACGGAGGCGGAGGCGATCCACCTGCTGCACGCCATGTTCTCGGCGGATCCCACCCAGCGCTATGCCGCGGATCGCCATGCGGCGGAGAGCTACATCTCGCGTAATCTCCGTGATCCGCAGATGTCTGTTGTTCGGGTCGCCGAGGGCGTCGGCGTCAGCGAGCGGCAGCTCTACCGCGCCTTCAACGAGACCGGTGCCAGCGTGGCGAAGGTCATCCTCGACAGGCGGCTCGACCTTGCCCACTGCATCCTCACGACGCCGGGGTCTCCCTCCATCGGAGACGTCGCTGCGCACTGTGGTTTTCTCTCGCATGCCCATTTCAGCCGGGTCTTCCGTGAGCGTTTCGACGCCACCCCGGCCGCCGTCCGCGCCGAGGGCCCGTCACGTCGCAGTTAGCCGCTTGACGGTTCCTGCCTACCGTTTGAGGGTTTCCGCCACGCTCTGGTGGATGGCTGACGCGCTGGCCCATGCTGTAGCCACCGCCACGAGGCCGTGGTGCGCAGCGACGAAAGAAAAGCTCAATGGCGACATTCCAGGACGGTATCTCTGACACCGCGACTCCCACCAGCAGTGTGGTTGAGACGGATGTTCTTATCGTGGGTTCAGGGCCGGCAGGGGCATCCTCTGCCCTCGCCCTGTCGACTCTCGGCATCAGCAACATGATGATCACGAAGTACCGGTGGACGGCGAACACCCCGCGCGCGCACATCACCAATCAGCGTGCCATGGAGTTCTTTCGCGACATGGGCATTGAAGAGCAGGTGTTGGCGGATGCTACGCCCCACGAGCTCATCGGCGACACCGTGTTCTGCACGTCCATCGCGGGGGAGGAAATCGGGCGCATTCTGACGTGGGGCACGCATCCTGCGCGTCACGCCGACTATCAGTTGGCCTCGCCGACGCTGAACTGCGACATTCCGCAGAACTATCTTGAGCCGATCCTCGTCAAGAATGCGACGATGCGGGGCACCCAGACGCGCTTCTCCAGTGAATATATTTCGCACACCCAGGATGCTGATGGGGTGACCACACAGGTGCTCGACCGTGTCACGGGCGTGGAATACACCGTGCGGTCGAAGTATCTGATTGGCGCCGATGGCGCACGCTCACTGGTCGCCGACGAGATCGGCCTTCCGTTCGAGGGCCAGATGGACATTGCCGGATCGATGAACATCACGTTCAAGGCCGACATCGAGGAGCAGGTCGGTCACCGCCCGTCAGTGCTCTACTGGGTTGTGCAGCCGGGTTCGAACGTCGGGGGCATTGGTGCCGGGCTTGTGCGCATGGTGCGTCCGTGGAACGAGTGGCTCATCGTGTGGGGATACGACATCAACCAGCCCGCCCCCGTCGTGGACACGGCCGCCGCCACCCAGATTGTGCGCAATCTGTTGGGCATGCCCGAGCTCGAGGTCGAGATCACCGGGACCTCTCTGTGGGGCAACAACGAATACTTTGCCACCCACCTCCAGAAGGGGCGAGTCTTCTGTGCGGGCGACGCGATCCACCGTCATCCTCCGAGCAACGGTCTCGGCTCCAACACGTCAGTGCAGGACTCCTACAATCTCGCCTGGAAGCTCGCCGCGGTCATCCGCGGGCAGGCGGGTGCGGAGTTGCTAGAAACCTATTCGGTTGAGCGTGCCCCCGTGGCGCGGCAGATCGTCACTCGTGCCAACCAGTCAGGTCGTGAATTCGGTCAGCTGTTCGAGGCGCTCGGCATCACGACCGCCAAGGACGAGGCCGAGATGATCGCCCGCATCGAGGAGCGCAAGGACAACACCCCGGCCGGTGCCGCCAAGCGCGCCGCAATCGAGGCGGCCATGAAGATCAAGAACTACGAGTTCAACGCTCACGGCGTGGAGATGGGTCAGTTCTACGAGTCCTCCGCCGTGGTCTCCGACGGGTCGACCCGCCCGGAGCCGACGCGCGACCCCGAGCTGTATTACCAGCCGTCGACGGTGCCGGGCTCACCACTGCCGCACGTGTGGGTGGGTAGCTCACAGAAGAAGTACTCGACTCTTGATCTCGCCCCCAGCACCCAGTTCACCATCTTCACGGGACTCACGGGACAGGCGTGGGCGGATGCCGCGGTCGATGTTGCAGCAAAATTGGGCGTCACGCTGAAGGCCGTCATCATCGGCCCGGGCCTCGATACGAGCGACCTGTACTTCGATTGGGCTCGCGCTCGCGAGATCGACGAGGACGGCGTTATCCTGGTGCGCCCCGACAAGATCATCGCCTGGCGTTCGCAGTCGATGGTCGATGACCCGGCCGAGGCGCTGTTGGGTGCGCTCGCCTCCGTGTTGAGTCGGGCCTCCTGATCATGGCTCTCGTCTTCGAGCACGAGACGCTGGCCCAGCGGGTGCTCTTCGGCACGGGCAAGGCGGCCGAGAACGTGGCCGCCGAGGTGGCCCGGCTGGGAGCCGCCCGGGTGATGGTGGTCGCGGCTTCGTATGAGGCCGAGATTGCGGCATCCGTCACCGCCGGTATTGATGTTGCCCTGGCCTACGACGATGTGGTGCAGCATGTCCCTATCGAGAAGGCCGAGCTGGCCCGGGCGGCGGCCACCGAGAACGACATCGACCTCATCGTGAGCGTCGGCGGAGGCTCGACGACGGGGCTCGCCAAAGCCATCGCCATGACGACGGGGATTCCCATCGTGGCGGTGCCGACGACCTATGCCGGGTCGGAGGCGACCAATGTGTGGGGTCTCACGGAGGCCGAACGTAAGACCACGGGTGTCGACAACCGTGTTCTCCCCGTCACCGTCGTCTATGACGCAGCACTCACTTATTCACTACCTGCGGAGCTGACTGTCGCGTCTGGGCTGAATGCGTTGGCGCACTGCATCGACTCGATGTGGGCACCCCGGGCAGACCCCATCAATCAGGCGCTCGGGGGGGAGGGTGTTCGTGCACTCGCGGCCGGTCTCCGAAGCATTGTCGGCTCTGCCAGCGATCAGGAGGGTCGCGAGCAGACGCTCTACGGTGCCTACCTGTCCGCCGTGGCGTTCGCTTCGGCTGGCTCGGGGCTACACCACAAGATCTGCCATGTGCTGGGTGGCACCTACAATCTGCCGCACGCGCAGACCCACGCGACAGTTCTTCGCTACGTGCTCGCTTTCAACGCGCCCTACGCTCCCGAAGCGGAGCAGCGCATCGCGCAGGCTTTTGGTGCCCCGACCGCGCTCGCCGGGCTCGACAGCCTGCGTGCCGACCTCGACGCGCCGCGGGCACTGAAGGACTACGGCTTCACCGAAGAGAACATCCCAGAAGCGGCGCGCATCATCATGCCGCTCATCCCCGCATCCAACCCCCGCCCGACCACCGAGGCAGAAATCCAGCAGCTTCTGCATCTGGCGTGGGCCGGCGCTGACCCCGTTTTCGACTGACAGCAAGGACGACGACATGAGTTCATTGACGAGCCCACAAATTTCTGCTGAGCAGAGCGCCCGCGAGGCCGACCTTGTCGCCACGGTCGTTGCCTCCTTTGACGGGGCGGAGGATGCCCGCCTGAAGCAACTGATGCAGGCCCTCACGCGGCACCTGCACGCGTTCGTGCGGGAGGTGCGCCTCACCGAGTCCGAGTGGGAGAAGGCCATAGCGTTTCTCACCGACTGCGGCCACATCACCAACGATCGCCGGCAGGAGTTCATCCTGCTCTCTGACATCTTGGGCATTTCGATGCAGACAGTCGCCGTCAACAACGAGGCCTACGCCAACGCCACGGAGGCCACCGTCTTCGGTCCCTTCTTTGTGGCGGATGCCCCTCGCATCGACATCGGGGGCGATATCTCTGGTGGCGCCCCCGGGCAGCCGTGTTGGATCGAGGGGAGCGTCAAGGACACCGAGGGCAACCCCATCCCCGGCGCGCGCATCGAAGTATGGGAGGCCGACGAAGACGGCTTCTACGACGTGCAGTACACCGATGACCGTGTCGCCGGACGTGCCTACCTCCACTCCGATGCCGACGGCAACTATGCGTTCTGGGGCCTCACGCCCACGCCATACCCGATTCCGTACGACGGACCGGTGGGCAAACTGCTCGAAGCCGTCGGCCGGTCTCCCATGCGGGCGTCCCACCTCCACTTCATGGTCACCGCGCCCGGTGCCCGCACCCTGGTGACCCACATCTTCGTGCGCGGCGATGAGTTGCTCAGCCGCGACTCCGTATTCGGGGTCAAGGATTCCCTCATCTACGACTTCGAGCAGCATGCCCCTTCTGAGGCCGCACCCGACGGGCGTTCAAACGCAGGAAGCTGGGCCAGCACTCGTTTCGATATTGTGCTCGCCCCGGCCTCCGAACCGGCCTCCTGACAGGTTCGTCCCGCATGGCACCAATATCCACATCCCGAACAACGACGTTGAGGAGAACAGCATGACCGCACCAAAGACCATTCGCAGAGCGGGGCGCTTGGGCGCACTGGCCCTGCTGACAGCATCAGTTGTTGTACTGGGTGGCTGCTCGGCCACCCTTGGCGGAGGCGGCGGAGGAGGAGGCGGTGACGACAAGGTCATCAAGATCGGCTACGTCACTCCGCAGACCGGCCCCCTGGCCTCGTTCGGCGAAGCCGATAGCTTCGTGATTGATCAGGTCACCAGCTACTACAAAGACAACGGAATCACGCTCGCCGACGGCGAGAAGTACGACGTTGAGATCATCACCAAGGACACCCAGTCCGACCCGAAGCGCGCCGGCGACGTCGCCGCCGATCTGATCCTCAAGGATGGGGTCGATGTCATCCTCGTCTCCTCCACCCCGGAGACCGTCAACCCGGTCTCCGACCAGTGCGAGGCCAACCAGGTGGTGTGCATCTCCACCGTCGCCCCATGGCAGGCCTGGTACTTCGGCCGGGGGGCCACACCCGATGACGGCTTCGAGTGGACCTACCACTTCTTCTGGGGCATCGAAGACGTCCAGCCCGTCTACGCCGACATCTGGAAGGTCGCCACCGACCCGCAGAACGTCGCAATGCTGCTGCCGAACGACTCCGATGGCGGCGCATGGGCGGATCCTGCGACCGGCTTCCCCGGCTTCATCGAGGCGCAGGGGCTCACCCCCAACGAGCCCGGTGTGTACCCGAACGGGAGCACAGACTTCAGCGCCCAGATCTCTGCATTCAAGCAGGCGAACAGTTCGGTGCTGATGGGTATCCCGATTCCTCCGGACTTCACCACCTTCTGGAAGCAGGCAGTGCAGCAGGGCTACCAGCCCGAGGTCACAACCATCGCCAAGGCCATCCTGTTCCCCTCGGCAGTCGAAGCGCTCGGTGAGTTGGGCAACAACCTCTCCACCGAGGTCTGGTGGGCCCCGAGCTACCCCTACAGCAGCTCACTGACCGGTCAGAGCTCCGCCGAATACGCCTCCGAGTTTGAAAAGGTGACTGGAAAGCAGTGGACTCAGCCGCTCGGTTTCGCTGAAGCACTGTTCGAGGTCGTGACGGCCGCGCTGAACGAATCGGCCAGCACCGAGCCCGCCGACATCCGCGATGCCGTCTCCACTCTGAAGGTCGACACGATTGTCGGACCGGTGGACTTCACGAGCGGCCCCAACGCCAACGTCTCGAAGACCCCTCTGGTTGGTGGCCAGTGGCGTCTGCAGGATGACGGCGGCTATGAGCTGGTCATTGTGTCGAATGCGGAGAACCCGCAGGTCCCCACCGCCGGCACCCCAGAAAAGATTGATTGGTCAGCTCGCTGATGAATTCATCCACGCTGCCGCTCATTGAGACCCGTACGCTGGGTCGCAGGTTCGGCCAGCTTCAGGTTCTCTCCGGCTTCGACCTACGGGTCGAAGCCGGGGAGGTCCTCGGCATCATCGGCCCCAACGGGGCCGGCAAGTCGACCTTGTTGGGCGTGCTCGGAGGATCGATTCCGCCGAGCACGGGCACCATCCTGCTCGATGGCAGCGATATCACGCGTCGCTCATCTCATTGGAGAGCGCGGAACGGGGTCGCGACCAGCTACCAGATTCCGCGTCCATTCCTCGGGATGACGGTGATGGAAAATCTGATGGTGGCCGCCACCTTCGCCGCAGGCAAGCGGGGGCGGTCTGCCCAGGAGGCCGCTCTGGGCGCGCTACGCCTCACGAATCTCACACGGTTGGTCAATACCGAAGCCAATGACTTGCGTCTCCTTGACCGCAAGCGGCTCGAGGTTGCCCGCGCGCTCGCGGCGTCGCCACGCCTGCTGCTGCTTGACGAGATCGCCGGTGGTCTCACCGAAAGCGAAATCCCCGAACTGGTCGACCTTGTGCGCACGGTGTCACAGGCAGGAGTCACGGTGATCTGGATCGAGCACGTCGTGCACGCCCTCACCGCCGTCGCCACCCGGCTGCTGTGCCTCACCTATGGGCGCATCCTCGCCGAGGGAGACCCCGCCACCGTTCTCGCCTCACCTGAAGTGCGCAGCGTCTACCTCGGCATCGACCCTGATCCCGAGGACTTCCCCGACGACGTGCATGGCGCTGAACCGAACGAAGCCACGGATGCCCCCCATGCTTGAGATCACAGACCTTTCGGCTGCCTACGGGCAGATGACCGCTATCCGCAACATCTCGCTGCGAGTTGAGAGCGGGGGGATCCTCGCCGTCATCGGCTCGAACGGGGCGGGCAAATCCACTCTGCTGAAGACCATCGCAGGCCAACTGAAGGCGACGACAGGCAGCATCCGCTTCGATGGTGAAGACATCACGACGCTGACCCCGCACGAGCGTGCCCGCCGAGGTGTTTCCCTGGTGCCGGAGGGGAGGCGGCTGTTCGCGTCGCTGACCGTGCACGAGAACCTGCAGATTGCACTCTCGGCCCGCAGAACCGGAAGGTGGACGATCGACGCCGTATACGACCTGTTTCCGCTCGTTGCTGAACGCCGAAATCGGCGAGCTGGCGAGATGTCTGGCGGCGAACAGCAGGCGACCGCTATCGCGCGCGCCCTCGTGGCAAACCCGAGCCTGCTTCTGCTTGACGAGGTCAGCCTCGGCCTCGCGCCCGCAATCGTCGGACAGCTCTACGATCGCATTCCTCTCATTCAGGAGCAGGGAACCGCGATCCTGCTCGTAGAGCAAGACGTCTCTCAGGCGCTTCGCGTATGCGACGACGTTCACTGTCTGCTGCAGGGCGCCACGTCGCTCGCCGGTCGAAACCTCGAACTCGCGGACATCTCCCGTGCCTATTTCGGATCCGAGGGCTGAGCCATGAACCTCATCGACGCGATAGTCCAGGGCATCCTCCTGGGCGGCCTCTACGCGATCTTCGCAGCCGGGCTGTCGCTCATGTTCGGGGTCATGCGCCTCGTGAACCTGGCCCACGGCGCCTTCGCTGTGCTTGCCGCCTATGGCGTACTTGTCATAGTGCGTGTGGCCCTTGTGTCACCGCTCATCGCGCTGCTCGTGGTCGCACCCGCAATGGCACTGCTCGGCTATGGCATCCAGCGCCTCATCCTGCAGAAGACACTGGGGGAGTCCCCGCTTCCGTCGCTGCTCGTGACATTCGGGCTCTCGATAATGATCGAGAACATCCTGCTCATGACCATGTCGGCAGACCAGCAACGGCTGAGCCTCGGCGCCCTCGACACTGCATCGATCGAGTTGCTCGGCGGCATCCGCATCGGCGTCTTCCCCCTGATCACCTTCCTGTTTGCGATCGTGGCGCTCGGGACGCTGTCGTGGGTCACGGCGCGCACCCAATACGGTCGCCTCGTCAGGGCTGTCAGCGACGACCCCGACACTGTGGCGCTGAGCGGGGCCAACCCGAAGCGGATCTACGGTTATGCCACCGCGATCGCGTTCGGTCTTGTGGCCTTCGCCGGCGTCGCCGCGGGAATACAGACGTCGTTCAGCCCGACATCGGGTTCCCTGCTCCTCATCTTTGCCTTCGAGGCCGTCATCATCGGCGGGCTCGGGAGCATCTGGGGCACCTTCGCCGGGGCGATAATCCTCGGCATCGCGCAGACGGTCGGTGCCGCCATCGCACCCGCACAGCAAGTCCTGATCGGCCACATCGTGTTCCTGATCTTCCTCGCATTCCTGCCTCACGGCCTGACCGGGCGAAAAGTGAAAATATGACCCCCACAGCAGTGACAGAGAAGTCCGCACCCATTCGCAGCGCGGTGAGCCGCTGGTCGAAGACATCTGTCTTCGGAACGGCAGGCATGCTTGTACTCGTCGTCGTGCTGGCGGCACTGCCCTATCTGATCAACCTCGGCACGCTGTACGCCCTGATCGACCTCTTCATCCTCCTCATTCTGGCGTCGACCTGGAATCTCCTCGCCGGTTACGGCGGGATGGTCTCGATCGGGCAGCAGGCGTACATCGGCATCGGAGCCTACGGGCTCGTGTCGATCGCCGACGTGTTCGGTATCAACGTGTTCCTCGCCATCCCCATCGCCGCGCTCGTCAGCGCCCTCGTCGCCGTTCCTGTCTCCTACCTGGCATTCCGTCTGGTCGGCGGCTACTTCGCCGTGGGCACCTGGGTGATCGCCGAAGTGTTCCGCTTGATCGCCATTCAGATTCCCGAGATCGGTGGTGGGGCCGGCATCTCACTCGGCGCGATGGCAGGCATCCCGCGAGACTTGCGCATCGCCCTCACCTATTGGGTTGCCCTCGCCTGTGCCGTGATCATCATCGCTGCCTGCGTACTGCTCGTGCGGTCGCGATTTGGGCTTGCCCTCACAGCCGTGCGTGACGACCCTCGGGCCGCCGCAACATCCGGGGTGAACGTTCAGGTATCCAAGCGATTGGTGTTCGTGATGGCGGCAGCCGGTGCGGGAGTGGGCGGGGCGCTCATGGCGCTCTCAACGCTCAGGGTGCAGCCTGACGGGGTTTTCTCCGTTCAGTGGGCGGCGTTCATGATCTTCATCGTCGTGGTCGGGGGCGTAGGTACGCTGGAGGGGCCGCTCTTGGGCGTTGTGGTCTTCTGGGCCCTCAAGCAGTCTCTCGCCGACTTCGGGCCGCTCTATCTGATTCTGCTCGGCATCATCGGGGTTGTCTTCGTGCTGTACATCAAGCGGGGAGTCTGGGGCCTCCTCACGCCGAGGGGCAAGGCTCATCTGTTCCCGGTCGGTTACCGGGTGCGACTCGACGACTGATACGCAGCCTCGCTAACCCGACGGCTACGGTCTGTCGCGACGGCTGCAGAACATTCCGCCGCCGTCGCGACAAGTCGCAGCCGTCAGGGCTCCGTGCGGGGCGTCAGGCGGAAGCGGGTGCCGACTCGGCGTTGTCCGCGTACACCCAGTCGGTGTAGCGGAAGGTGTTGCCCTCCGCCGCCTGGAACAGCATGTTGCGCAGCAGCTGCGGCAGCCCGCCGACATGCCACGATTCGCCCCACACGCGGGCGGTGCGCTGTACGCGGGCCGTGCGGGGCGAGCGCTCGGCGACGAAACGCTCGGCCACCGCATCCCACTCTGAGGCCTTGACGCCGCCGTCGGTGAAGACGGTGCCGACGCTCAGATCCTGCAGCACCGCAGCATCCTCAAGCGCCTGGCAGGCCCCCTGCGCGAGGTACTGCAGCATCGGATGCGCGGCATCGCCGATCAGCAGCGTGCGGCCATCGATCCAGTTGTCGATGGGTTCGCGGTCGAACATGGGCCAACGGATGCCCTGCCACAGATTCTTCAGCGACTCCTGCACCTGGGGCACGCAGTTGGCGTAGGCGGCGTGTAGCTCGTCGACGCCGCCGAATTCGGGCTCGCCCGCTTCGAAGGTCTCCGACTTGAACACGGCGACGGTGTTGAAGAGTTCGCCGGCGCGCAGCGGGTAGGTGACGAGGTGGCAGTTGGGGCCGAACCAGACGGTGACGTTGTCGACTTCGGTGCCTTCGATGGCTTCGTCGATCGTGGAGACGCCGCGGTAGGCGACGTAGGCCGAGTTGATGGGCTGGTCGCTGGCGGGCGTGACCTTCTCGCGCAGTTTCGACTTGAGGCCGTCGGCCCCGAGTACGAGGCCGGCGTCGTAGGTGGTGCCGTCGGAGGTGTGCACGCGGGCGCCGGAGTCGGTGGTTTCGACCCGCTCGACGTTGACGTTGTTGAGCAGGGTGACGCCACTCTCGCGGCATGCTTCGAGCAGAATCGAGTGCAGGTCGCTGCGGTGGATGACGATGTAGGGGGCGCCGTAGCGCTTCTCGAACTCACCCTGGAGGTCTTGGCGCAGCAGCGCGGTGCCTGTGATGGCGTCGCGGAACACGATCTGCTTCGGCGCGACCCCACGCTCGAGCACCTTGTCGAGCAGGCCCCAGCGGCGCAGCAGGCGCGTCGCGTTGGGGGCCATCTGCAGCCCGGCGCCGACCTCACCGAATTCGGCCGCCCGCTCGAGCAGTGTCACGGTGGCGCCGTTCTCGCGCATGGCCATGGCTCCGGCGAGGCCGGCCATTCCGCCTCCGACGACCACGACATCCGCGGTGTTGTTCTGTGTGATTGTCGTCATGGCTTGTCCTCGCTCCGTTGGGTGGATCATCCGACCCTCTCGCTGCCGAGTCCACTATTCAATAAAATTCTGGTGTGCAGAATCAGCCCCTTGGTCGTCGCCCGCCCTATGCGGTCGAATCAGTCGACACCACGCTCCGTCTTCTGCAGCTGCTGCGCGACGGCGGCAGCATGAGACTGACGGATGCCGCGGCGGAGGTGGGCGTGTCGCCATCGACCGCGCACAGGCTGCTGGCGATGCTCGTGTACCGCGGCTTCGCCGTGCAGGATGAGTCGAAGCTGTACTGGCCGGGCCCGTCGCTGGGCGCGGGGCCGGCGGGCGTGCCCTGGACGCGGGAGCTGCGCGAGGCGGTCGCCCCGCATCTGGAGCGGCTGGTTCGGCGCAGCGGTGAGACGGCGAACCTCATGCTGCGGGTGGGCGCCCATGTGCGGTTCATCACCACGATTGAGAGCTCTCATGTGCTGCGCGTCAGCGACCGGCGCGGTTTCGTGCTGCCGGCACGGCGGGCGTCCGGCGGCAAGGCACTGCTGGCCGAACTCGACCGTGCGGGCCTCGACAGGCTGTTCCGGGGGCCTGCCGCGGAGGCGTCGGGGGAGGGCGTCGACGCCGGCGAGTATGCCGGGTTGCTGCATGAACTCGAGCAGGTGCGTCGGGCCGGTTTCGCCACGAATGTCGAGGAGACGGAGGGTGGCGTGGGCGCGATCGGCGCGGCCCTGCATGACGCCGCGGGGTCTGCGGTGGCGGCGATCTCGCTGGCCACACCGGTGACGAGGCTGCCGGGCGCGCTGCAGCACGGCCTGGTCGAACTGGTGTTGGAGGCTCGCCGCGAGATCGATGCGGAGCTGGCCCGGTATCCGCTCTCCGGCAGATAACGGCGGCCGGTACGGCTGGTCGCTACCGCGCGCCGTCCCTGAGGCGGTCGCACAGCGAGGTCAGCTGGCGCAGCTCATCGTCGTTCAGGGCTGCGCCGACATGGGAGTCGATGGATGCCGCATGCTTGGTCGCGACCCGACGAAACAGCGAGAAGCCGTCGTCGGTGAGCGAGACGATGACCCCGCGGGCGTCGGCGGGGTCGGGCCGTTTCTCGATGAGCGCCCGCGCGGCGAGCCGGTCGACGAGCCTGCTGACGCTGGGCTGCGTGATGAGCAGGTCTTGCACGAGGTCCCGGATGCGCAGGGCCCGGCTCGGCTGCCGGGACAGGTTGAACAGCACGTCGTATTCGGTGAGCGAGATCTCGTCGGTGGGGAATTCGGTCCCGAGTTTGCGCATCACGGTCACCTGCGCACGGAACAGCGACTCCCACGCTGCGACCGTCACTGCCTTTGACGCCATGGCCATCTCCTCCTGCTTCACCCAACTCTAGGGTTTGCGGGCCGCGACGGCCTCCTTCATGTCGCTGCGTGGCGCATCCGTTAAATGATTGAGGGCCCGTCGTAGAGGCTAACGACGGGCCCTCTCCCTTGCACCAAGAGTGTCCTGCAATCACATTCCGTAGAAGCTGCCACAGCAAACAACTTCCACTTCCTGAACCATATAACGGAAAGGTAACGGGCGCTAGTTATCGAACCGTTATTTTTGCTGTAAGTTTCCTGTGCGTCTAGACAGCCCCGTCTGCCATGTCCTTTGGCGTCTCACTCGTGAATGACCCGCACGGATGTCCCGGGCCCGAAATCGACGCTCGGTGTTCGAGCTGTGCAGGAGATTTCCATCGAAACGCCGCCGTGCGGCGGGCGAATGCGGCGTGTTGCAACGAATCTCCTGTTGAGAGCAGCCGCTTGGGCAGTGAGGTTGGCCAATCGGCAACAGCCCCGCCTGCCGCGCAATTCGCCCGGGTCGACAAGCAGTGGCTGTATGAGCAGATGCGCCGTATGCTGGACTGTATACCAAGCTGAATACAGCGATCGGATGCGGTGAGGCATCCGAAAGGACGCCACAGAGGAGCCCGCAATGTTCGACGGAATCACCGCAGCCCCCACCCCCGTGAACGAGCCGGTGTTCCCCCACGCCCCCGGCTCGCCCGAACGAGCCGAGCTCGACGGCGCCATCGCTGAGATGGCCGCGACCCGGCACGAGTTCGCCATGACCATCGGCGGGGAACAGCGGCGCGGCGCCGGCGAGGTCGTCGACGTTGTGCAGCCGCACGACCGTGCCAGTGTGCTCGGCACCGTCGCCGCGGCGACCCATGACGACGCGCAGGCCGCCATCGACGCCGCGACCGCTGCCGCGCCTGCCTGGGCTGCGCTTCCCTTCGACGAGCGCGCTGCCGTCATGCTGCGCGCTGCCGACAAGCTCTCCACCACCTGGCGTGCCCGCATGAACGCGGCCACCATGCTCGGCCAGTCGAAGACCATCCAACAGTCCGAGATCGACGCCGTCGCCGAGCTGGCCGACTTCTTCCGCTTCAATGTGCACTTCGCGCAGCAGATCATGGCGCAGCAGCCGATCAGTCCGAACGGCCAGTGGAACCGCATGGATTACCGCCCGCTCGACGGCTTCGTCTACGCGATCACGCCCTTCAACTTCACGTCCATCGCCGGAAACCTGCCCACGGCGCCCGCGCTCATGGGCAACACGGTCATCTGGAAGCCGTCGATCACGCAGAGCCTCTCCGCCGAGGTCACGATGCGCCTGCTCGAGGAGTCGGGCATGCCGCCCGGAGTCATCAACCTGGTCACGGGCCACGGCAAGGCGATTTCGGATGTCGTGCTCGACGACCCGGGGCTGGCCGGCATCCACTTCACCGGCTCCACTGCGGTGTTCCAGAGCCTGTGGTCGCAGGTGGGGCAGAACATCTCGCGCTACCGCTCCTACCCGCGCCTCGTCGGCGAGACCGGCGGCAAGGACTTCATCGTCGCCCACCCGAGCGCCGACGTGGAGCGCCTCCGCACGGCGATCGTGCGCGGCGCCTTCGAATTCCAGGGGCAGAAGTGCTCCGCAGCATCGCGCCTCTACGTCGCCCGCTCGGTGTGGGCGCTGCTCAAGGACGACCTCGTGGCCGAGGTGCGTGACATCGCGATGGGCTCGCCGCTGGACTACGGCAACTTCATGGGCGCCGTCATCGACGACCGCGCGTACGCTCGCGTCTCCGCGGCCATCGAGCGCGCCAAGGCGAACCCGAAGGCCACGATCATCGCGGGCGGAGGGCACGACGACAGCGTCGGGTACTTCATCGAGCCGACGATCGTCGAATGCACCGACCCCGACGATGAACTGTTCACGACCGAGTTCTTCGGCCCGCTGCTCGGCGTGTATGTGTACGACGACGCCGACTTCGACACGGTTCTGCGCATGGTCGACACGGCGTCGCCGTACGCGCTCACGGGCGCCATCTTCGCGACCGACCGTGGAGTGATCGAGCGGATGTCCGACGCGCTTCGGCAGACGGCCGGCAATTTCTACGTCAACGACCGGCCCACGGGTGCCGTCGTCGGCCAGCAGCCCTTCGGCGGCTCACGCGCATCCGGAACCAACGACAAGGCCGGCTCGCTGTTCAACATGGTGCGGTGGACGAGCCCGCGCGCCGTCAAGGAGACGTTCAATGCCCCCACGGACTACCGCTACCCCCACATGCGCTGACGCCGCCGCCCCGCCCCGCCCCGCCCCGGCGTGCGCGTCTGCTTCGAACGTGCGCGCCCGCTCGAGCATCGGCGCACGTCCCGAACGGGCGCGCACGTGCGTTGTCCGAGGTCTCCGCTGGTCGAGGTGTTGCGCTCTGGCGCGACAGTCTCGAGACCGGCCTACGGATGCCCTACAGCAGGTCGGGCGAGGGCGTGCTGGTGTGCTGCACGGAGACGTCGGCGTGCCGGTCGAAGCGGTAGCCGACGCCGCGCACGGTGCGCACGATCTCGTCGTAGCCGCCGAGCTTGGCGCGCAGGCGGCGCACGTGCACGTCGATGGTGCGCTCGTTGGGCGCCTCGTCGTCGTCGGCGCCCCACAGCCCGGATATGAGTTCGTGCCGGTCGATGGTGCGGCCTTCGCGCAGCACGAGGTACTGCAGCAGCTCGAATTCTTTGTAGGTGAGCGGGGCGACGTCGCCGTCGAGTACGACGCGCTTGCGGGAGAGGTCGATGATGACCCCGCCGCGCGATTCCGGTTCGACGGTTTCGTCGTGGCGGCGGTGCTTGGCGAGCGCGGCCGGGTCCTGCAGTGCGAGGCGCACGACGTCGACGTCGCGGCCGCCTGCACCCTGGGGGGCGAGCGCGACGGCGGCGTAGGTCTCTGCGCTGGGCACGAGCTCGGCGGTGAGTTTCTTGAGTGCTTCGACGATGGAGCCGAGGTCGGTTCCGGCGTTGAGCGCCTTCAGTTCGTCGACGCCCACGTACAGCACGAAGCCGCGGGCTTCGGTGCCTTCGGGAACGGCGCGCAGGCGCGGTGCCTCGGATGCGGGGGCGGATGCCGGTGCGGCGGCGACCGGTGCGAGCGGCTGGCGTACGGCGGGACGGGTGACGTCAAGGGTTGCGAGTGACATGGGTCGAATTTCCTTCGGAGGGGTGAAGGGCCTCTAATGATGAGGTTGTGATCCTTCGATTACTTCAGGCTGTGCGCTGAGGGGTGACATCTCGTTATGAGGGGATGCATCCCGGAGTCCGCTTATGGGCGAACTCGGCAGGTTGTTGGCCGACTAAGCGCACATTCGACAACACAGTGCGGCGCTGCTCGGCATCATCATGCCGGCGTTCCTCGAGGCCGCGGGGGCGATCGAAGTGCGCGCGAATGTAGTCATTGACCCAGTATCGGTCACGCCTGCCAGAAATATCAAGTCCGGATGCCGCTCACCCGCGGGTCGAGGAGCGAGGCTGTCCGTACCCGCGGGTTGAGGGACCGAGGAACGAGGTCGTCCTCACCCGCTGGTCGAGGTGTCGCGCTCTGGCGCGACAGTCTCGAGACCAACCCCCGCAGTTCAGACGGTGCCGTACAGCCTGTCGCCGGCGTCGCCGAGCCCGGGCACGATGTAGCCGTTCTCGTCGAGGCGTTCGTCGACGGCGCCGAGCACGATGGTGACATCACGCCCTTCGGTCGCAGCCTTGACGGCTTCGAGGCCTTCGGGGGCGGCGAGGATGCACACGGCCGTGACATCCTGCGCGCCGCGCTCGAGCAGGTACTCGATGGCGGCGATGAGTGAGCCGCCGGTGGCGAGCATGGGGTCGAGCACGAAGCACTGCCGGTTGGAGAGGTCGTCGGGTAGGCGCTCGGCGTAGGTGGTGGGCTGCAGTGTCTCTTCGTCGCGCACCATGCCCAGGAACCCGACCTCTGCGGTCGGGACCAGCTTGACCATGCCTTCGAGCATCCCGAGCCCTGCCCGCAGGATGGGCACGACGAGCGGTCGCGGCTGGCTGATGGTGACGCCGGTGGTGGGGCCCACGGGGGTGACGATGTCGATGGGGTCGACGCGCACGTTGCGGGTGGCCTCGTAGGCGAGCAGCGTGACGAGCTCTTCGGTGAGCGCACGGAAGGTCGGCGATGCCGTCTCCTTGTTGCGCAGCACCGTCAGCTTGTGGGTGATCAGCGGGTGGTCGGCAACATGGACTCGCATACTGTTAAACCTAGTCGAGGGAGGAGGCGCGCGTGACAGTCGTTCCAGAACGGTTCGGTCGACGGATGCTTGAGGCCGTCGCCGACGCACGCCTGGCCCTCGAGACGGGCGATGTGCCGGTGGCTGCCCTCGTGCTCGATGCGAACGGCGCCGTCATCGGCTCGGGTCGGAACGAGCGGGAGCTGCGTCGCGATCCGACCGCGCATGCGGAGGTTCTGGCGTTACGTGCCGCCGCCGAGGCGAGGGGCGACTGGCATCTGGATGACACGGTGCTGGTGGTCACGCTGGAGCCGTGCGTGATGTGCGCGGGCGCGATCCTTGCCGCGCGTGTGCCCGTCGTCGTGTTCGGCGCGTGGGATGAGAAGGCGGGCGCTGCGGGCAGCGTGCACGATCTGCTGCGCGATCGGCGCCTGCCGCACCGAGTGGAGGTGTTCGCCGGCGTGGAGGAGCAGGCCTGCGCGAAGCTGCTCACGGACTTCTTCGCCGAGCGCCGGTAGTCACAGGCTCCGCGGGTCGAGGTGGTGCGGTCTGCCGTGCCAGTCTCGAGACCCGGTCGGTCGCAGGTGAGGTTTCAGACGGCCGCGGGCGGCCTCCTCAACCCGCAGGGTCGGCCTCAGTCGACGCCGCGGATGACGAAGGTGTCGGTGGCCGGGTTGCCTGCGCTGGGCGCGTGGTACACGTCGGGCTCGAGGTAGATGATGCGTGCGGCGGGCACGGCGGTGCGGATGGCGGCCTCGACCTCGTTGATGGCGGTCGCGACATCCGCAAGCCGCTGGGTGGGGGCGAAGGCGATCTTGGCGCCGACCATGAGCTCATCCGGCCCGACGTAGAGGGTGCGGATGTGGATGAGCGACTCGACCTTGGGGTGCGCGTTGATGGCGTCGCGGATGGCGTTGCCGTCGGCCACGGTCGCGCCTTCTCCGACGAGGAGGCTCTTCGTCTCGATGCCGAGGATGATGGCGACGAGCACGAGCAGTACGCCGATGGCGAGGGTTCCGATCGCGTCCCACATGGGGTTGCCGGTGAGGATGGTGAGGCCGACGCCTGCGAGGGCGAACACGAGGCCGGTGAGCGCGGCGACGTCTTCGAGTAGCACGACGGGCAGTTCGGGCTGGCGGGCGCGGCGCACGAATTCGATCCAGCCCTGATCGCCGCGCACGTGGTTGGACTCCTTGATGGCGGTGCGCAGTGAGAACGATTCGAGCACGATGGCGATGACGAGCACGAGGATGGGCAGCCACGCGTTCTCGAGCGGGTGCGGGTGGGTGAGCTTCTCGTAGCCTTCGTAGAGCGAGAACACGCCGCCGACGCTGAACAGGATGATGGAGACGACGAAGGCGTACACGAAGCGTTCGCGCCCGTAGCCGAAGGGGTGCTCCTGGTCGGCTTTGCGCTTCGCCTTGCGCCCGCCGATGAGCAGCAGCACCTGGTTGCCGGTGTCGGCGAGCGAGTGCACGCCCTCCGCGAGCATCGAGCTCGACCCGGAGAAGAACCATGCGATGAACTTGGTGATGGCGATTCCCGCGTTTGCGAGCATCGCCGCGATTATTGCCTTGTTTCCGCCGGTAGCGCTCATGCGATCAATCCTAGGATGCTGGAATGACCTCGAATCAGGCAATCACTCAGACTCACCCGACGATCACGATTCTGGGTGCCGGCGCCATGGGGTCCGCCATCCTGGATGGCCTGCTCGCCGAGGGGCGGTTCGCCCGGGAGTTCCGCGTCACGAACCGGCGCCGTGATTCGCTGCTGCTTCCATGGCCGGCCGGGGTGACGGCGTTCTCCACGGAGGATGATCGGAACGCTAACAGGGCGGCCGTCGAGGGTGCCGAGCTGGTGCTGCTGGGGGTGAAGCCGTCGATGGTCGACGATCTGCTGGCGGAGATCGCGGATGCCCTCGAGCCGGGTGCCGTCGTGGTGAGCCTCGCGGCGGGCGTCACGACGGCCATGATGGAGAGCTTCCTGCCGGAGCATGTCGCCGTGGTGCGGTCGATGTCGAACACTCCCGCTGGCGTCGGCTTCGGTATGACGGCCATTGCGCGCGGCTCCCGGGTCAGCGACGCCCAGTTCGAGCTGGTGGGGCGGATGTTCAGGGCCGTCGGCGAGGTTCTGGTGCTCCCCGAGGAGAAGCTGGATGCCGTGACGGCTGTCTCCGGCAGCGGCCCCGCCTACGTCTATTACATGATCGAGTCGTTTGCCCGCACGGCGGCCGACATGGGCTTCACGCAGGCTGAGGCGGAGACGCTCGTGACGGAGACGTTCCGCGGCGCGGTTGAGCTGCTGCGGGCATCCGGCAAGTCCCCTGAGCGCCTGCGGCTCGATGTGACGAGCCCAGGCGGCACGACGGAGCGGGCCATCGGTGTGCTCGAGAACGCGGATCTCTCGGCCACCTTCGCGGCGGCGATCGCTGCCGCTGCTGCACGCTCGAAGGAGATGTCGGCCGGGCGGTGACCGCAGAACGCGACCCTACTGGACCGAGGCGAACCGTTCGATGTCGAGCGCGTTCCCGCTGACGATGATGAGGTCGTGGTTCGTCAGCACGGTCTCTGCGGTCGCGTAGGTGAACTCCTTGCCGGGCGATTTCACGCCGACGACGGTGATGCCGAACTTCTTGCGCACCTGCGAGTCGGTGAGCGTCATGCCACGGATGGGCTTGGGCGGGTACATCTTGACGATCGCGAAGTCATCGTCGAACTCGATGAAGTCGAGCATCCGACCCGAGACCAGGTGGGCGACGCGCTCGCCGGCCTCCGCCTCCGGGTAGATGACGTGGTTGGCGCCGATGCGGGCGAGGATCTTGCCGTGCGACTGGCTGATGGCCTTGGCCCAGATCTGCGGGATCTTCAGGTCGACGAGGTTGGCGGTGATGAGCACGCTCGCCTCGATGGACGAGCCGACGGCGACGACGGCGACCGAGAAATCCTGCGCGCCGATCTGGCGGAGCGCCTCGATGTTGCGCGCATCCGCCTGCACCGTGTGTGTGACCCGCTCCGACCACTTCTGCACGAGCTGCGCGCTCTCGTCGACGGCGAGAACCTCGCGGTCGAGGCGGTCGAGCTGCCCGGCAGTGGCCGCGCCGAAGCGACCGAGCCCGATGATGAGCACGGGGGCGTCGTGAGGAATCTTGTCAACCAACGATGGGCCTCTCTTCTGGGCGCTTGAACAGTTGGCGTCGCTGGGCTGCGGCGAGGGCGGCGGCCAAGGTCACTGTACCAACGCGGCCCGCCCACATTGTGGCCGCGAGCACGATTTTTCCGGCATCCGGGAGTTGCTCCGCCAGGCCTGTGCTCAGCCCGGACGTGCCGAACGCCGAGATGACGTCGAAGAGCACGAAGTCGAGGGGTGCCTTCGTCAACTGCAGCAGGAAGATGGTTGCGCCGGCGACGATTGTGGCACCCCAGAGGGTGACGCTGACAGCGAGACGCAGCACGTCGATGGGGATGCGTCGCGAGAAGACCTGCATGTCCTCGTCGCCGCGTGCCTCAGCGAACGCGGCGAGAAACAGCACCGCCAGCGTGGTCACCTTGATGCCGCCGGCGGTCGACGCCGAGCCGCCACCGACGAACATGAGCATGTCCATGACGAGCAGGCTGGAGCCGTTGGCCTGGCTGAGATCGATGGGGGAGAAGCCGCCAGAGCGGGTCATGACAGACAAGAAGGTTGCGGTGAGTGGTCGGCTGACGGCGTCGTCGGCTCCGATCGTGGCCGTGTTGTTCCACTCGAGAACGGCGATCGCGATGGCGCCCAAGACGATGAGCGACACCGTTGTGAAGAGCGTGAGTTTTACGTGCACCGACAGGCGGCGCGGGTTGCGCCAGCCGCGGGAGAGGGCGAAGATCACCGGAAATCCGACGCTGCCGAGGAACACGGCCAGGGCGAGAACCGTGAGCATCCACGGGTCGGTCTTGAACGGCTCGAGCCCGTCGGCATTGGGGGTGAAGCCCGTGTTCGTGAAGGCGGATGCCGCGTAGTAGAAGGACTGCCACGTCGCGCTCCACCCGTCGAAGCCGGCGACGAGCAGGCGCGGGAAGATCAGGATGGCCACCGCGATCTCGATGACGAGGGCGCTGAGCGCGACCGTGGCGAGCAGCCCGCCGATCTCGCCGAGCCGGATGGCCTGCGACTCGGAGACGGGGCCGTGGTGGATGCGCGACGGGTTCGAGTCGCTCGCCGCCATCAGGCGGGTGCGCAGCCCGAGGCGGCGCGAGACGACGAGGCCCATGATGCTGGCGAGGGTGAGCACACCGATGCCGCCGACCTGAAGACCGACCAGGATGGCGACGTTGCCGAAGGTGCTCCAGTGCGTCGCCATGTCGACGACGGAGAGCCCCGTCACGCAGATCGTGGAGACGGCGGTGAAGAACGCATCCGTCAGCGAGGTCTGTTCGCCGCTCACATGGGAGATCGGCAACGCGAGCAGGGTGGTGAGCACCACGACGAGGCCGGTGAAGATCGCGATCGCGAAGCGTGCCGGCGAGACGGTCGCGAAATCGTCCACCATGTCGCGGAAGCGGGCGGAGGCCGTGGTGCGCGACACGAGCTTCGTGCGCATGCTGCCCCCTCGGTGACTCGACGCTGAGGGTGCGACGCGCACCCGTGTGACAGCTTGACATGGTACTCCCTGCTGTGGGCCGTTAGCCTGTTGCCATGGCTGACATCTTTGACGTCGTGGCGGATGCGACGCGGCGCGAACTTCTGCAGGTCCTCCTCGAGCGCTACGTCGCTCCTGAGCCGGCGGCGGGGGATATCAGCGTCGGTGAGCTGGTCGAGAAGCTCGGCCTGAGTCAGCCCACCGTCTCCAAGCATCTCAAGGTGCTGCGTGACAGCGGGCTCGTCTCGGTGCGCGAGGAGGGTCAGCACCGCTACTACAGCCTCGATTCGTCGCCGCTGGAGATTCTCGAGGACTGGCTCATCCCGTTCCTCAGTGCCGACTTCGACACGGTCGACACGGCGGATGCGTCGCCCGCTTTCGCGGCCTGGTCTGGCAGTCAGCTTCCCGCGCCGCTGGGCAGGGTGGGGGAGGCCATCGATCACCCGGCCGAGTCCGGGGCCGCCGTCGGGCGCGCCGTCGCCGACGCCACGCACGGTGCACGGCATGCCTTCGAGGAGGCCACGCACAACGCCCGCCAGGTCATCGAGGAGGCGTCTGAGACGGTCGAACGCCGCGTCATCGACCCCATCAAGAAGAAGCTCAAGAAGGACTGATTCGGCGGCATTCCCTGCCGATCTCCCGAAATGGGGGCGGATGCTCGGCATCTTGCATCTGGACAATCAGTCACATCTGCCCCTAAAGTTACGAACTAGCACTCCAGTAACACCCGTTTCGAGTGCCCGCATGAGGGGTAGTTGCATGGCACGCGATCTTTCTGACGTGAAGTTCCTGACGGTGGCCGAGGTCGCCGACATGATGCGTGTCTCCAAGATGACCGTCTACCGGCTCGTGCACTCGGGCGAACTGCCGGCGATCCGCTTCGGCCGCTCCTTCCGTGTGCCCGAGTCCGCTGTCGAGGCGGCCATCGAGTCGCACATCGCCGACGTCGGCTGAGGCCGTTTGTCCCTGTTTCGTCGTCGCGTCGTCGGCGTGCCCAACTTCAGGTAGACTCTCGAGAGTCAATTTTTTCCGCGGTTCTGAACGGACCCGGTCGTCCGTTCAAGAATCAGTGAGGTCTTTATGGGTTCCGTAATCAAGAAGCGTCGCAAGCGTATGGCGAAGAAGAAGCACCGCAAGCTGCTTCGCAAGACCCGCCACCAGCGCCGCAACAAGAAGTAGCAGCAGCGCAACAGACAGCGTCAGGCTTCGTGCCTGGCGCTTTTTGTTTGTCCGGCGCCGCAGCATCCGTCTCATCTGCGACAAACCGCAGCCGTGGGGAGGGAGAGCGGGAGCGGGGCAGCGGGAGGGCGGCTACCGTGACTCTTTGCGGACCCGGCGTCGAGCCGCGCGGATGCTGGAGCGGTTCAGTCGCATGACCGACCAGTCGTGAGTCGTCGCATGCTCCAGAAGCACGGCATCCGGATTCACCACCACCCGGTTGCCGACCAACTCCAGCAGTGGCAGGTCGTTGCGCGAATCGGAGTACGCCCAGCAGTCGGCGGCTTCCGCGCCGCGCTCGATCATGAGCGCGCGCGCCGCGACAGCCTTCTCCTCACCATGCAGCACGGAGCCGTCGAGCTGGCCCGTGAAGCGGCCGTCGTGCTGCTCGAGCCTCGTGCCGAGGGCGCCTGTGAGGCCCAGCCGCCGCGCGATCACACCCGCGATCACCTCGGGGGTGGCCGTGATCAGCCACACCTCGTGGCCCTGCGCCATGTGCTCGCGGGCGAGCCCCACCGTCTCGGGCCACAGTCGCCGCTCGATCGACTCGTCGAAGATCTTCTCCGCCAGCTCAGCCACCTCGGCGACCGAGTGCCCCTCCGCGAGGCCGAGCGCACGCTCCCGGATGCTGCGCAGATGCTTCAGATTCTCGCCGACAGCGAGGAAGCGGGCCTGCTGCCACGCGAATCGGAGCAGATCGCGCAACGGCAGATAGCCGCGCCGCCGCGCCTCCTTGCCCACATGGAAGATGCTGGCCCCGCGCATGAGCGTGTTGTCGACGTCGAAGAATGCGATCGTCCGTGGCGGGCCCGACGCCTCGGCGTCGCTGGTGGAGGTCATCGCGCCCATGGTATCGGGCGGGGCATCACTGCGGTCGTAGGCTGGAGGCGTGCCAGCATCCGTCGCCCTCACCCTCATCGGCAAGCCCGGCTGTCACCTGTGCGATGACGCGCGGGGCGTCGTCACGGGCGTCGTCGCCGAGTTGGTCGACCGCGTCGAGGTGACGATCGAGGAGAAGTCGATCCTCGACGACGAGGCGCTGTTCGAGCGCTACTCGGAGGAGATCCCCGTGGTGCTCATCGATGGCCTCGTGCACAACATCTGGCGCATCGACCCCGATCGGCTGCGCGCCGCCCTGCTGTAGGCCCCGGCCGCATCACCCCAGAACGGCGGCGACCAGGCGGCCGGGGAACCCTTCGTCGGGAATGGGCGCGCGGGAGAGGGCGCGCACGATGATCGCTCCCAGGAGCGCCTGGCTGATCTCCTGCACGGGCGCGTCGCTGCGGAGGTCTCCGGCCTCGACCGCCGCGCGCAGGCGGCTGGCGAGAATCTCGTCCGCGCCGAAGCTCTCCTGCAGGCGCCTGCCGATGTCCTCGTTCTCGGCCGATGCCGCGACGAGTGAGCGCACCAGATCGCCGCCCCCGTAGCGCGAGATGAAGTCGGAGATCTGGCCCAGCCAGGTGCGGAGATCCGCGCGAAGGTCACCGGTGTCGGGTGGCGTGAAATCCTCGGGCAGCAGGTGCCCCTCGAGGAGGCACTCCGTGATGAGCGCGCCCTTCGAAGGCCACCACCGGTAGATGGTCTGCTTGCCGACGCCGGCCTCGGCGGCGATGCCCTCCATCGTCAGACGGTCGTACCCTTTTGCCGCGAAGATCCGCGCAGTGGCAGAGAGGATGGCGGCCCGGGCTGCCTCGCTGCGGACGGGCCCGGCACGATGGTCGGTCATGCCCACATCCTAGGCACAGGTTACGAGACGAGACGGTGCGTATTGTTAAGACGCATTCATCATCGGGAGGACGGCACATGGCCGAAATGCTCTATCGCTTGGGAACCTTCGCAGCACGTCGACCCTGGCGCGTGATCACCGCCTGGATCATCGTCCTCGCGATCGCCACGGGCGGGTTCCTGGCAGGCTTCGGCGGCCTCAGCTCCAGCTTCGACATCCCGGGAACCGCGTCGGGCAAGGTGGCAGACACCCTTGCGGATGAGTTGCCCGACTACAGCGGAGCATCCGGCACCGTCGTGTTCTCGACGACCGACGGCTCGCAGATGAGTGATTCCCAGCGCGAGCAGGTCAGCGCGCTCATCACCGACGGAGACGGGCTCGCGGATGTCGCGACAATCGTCGACCCGTTCGACACCGAGATCCAGCGAGCAGGCCGTGCCGAGCAGCTCGTCGACGGACGGCAGCAGATCGAGGCCGGCCGTGCGCAGCTGGATGCGGCGCAGGCGCAGCTCGACGCGGGGCGCCAACAGCTCACCGCCGCCGGCATGCCGACCGACCAGCTCGATGCGCAGCAGACGCAGTTGACCGCGTCGGGCGAGGAGCTTGAAGCCCAGAGTCGCACCCTCCAGGCAGGCGCCGAACTGCTCGGCCTGGCCGACGGCATCCGCATGGTCTCAGAAGACGGATCGACGGCGCTCGTCACCGTGGCATTCACCGAGCCGCGGCTGGAGCTGTCGGAGGAGGCGAAGCAGGGGGTCATCGACCACTTCGAATCGCAGCCGATCGACGGCGTCGAGGTCTCGTTCTCGACCGACATCGCGCAGGGAGTGCCGCAGATCTTCGGCGTCGGAGAGGCGATCGGCCTCGTCTTCGCGGCGGTCGTGCTGTTCGTCATGCTCGGCTCGGTGCTTGCCGCCTCGTTCCCGATCATCACCGCGCTCGTCGGCGTGGCGATCGGCGTCGTCAGCACCCTCGCGTTCTCCGGCCTGGTGCAGATGGCCTCGGTCACGCCCGTGCTCGGAATCATGCTCGGCCTCGCGGTCGGCATCGACTACTCGCTCTTCATCATCAACCGGCATCGCAAGCAGCTGCTGAAGGGTGCGCCGATCGGCGAATCGATCGGCCTCGCCAACGGCACGGCCGGCAATGCCGTCGTGTTCGCCGGGGTCACCGTGATCGTGGCGTTGCTCGCGCTCAACGTGACCGGAGTGCCGTTCCTCGGGCTCATGGGCACGGCGGGTGCCGCATGCGTTGCGGTCGCCGTTCTGATCGCGATAACGCTCACCCCCGCGATCCTCGGCCTCGCCGGCGAGCGCATCATCGGTCGCCGCGCCCGGGCTGCGGCGGTCCGCGTCGAGGCGAAGGCCAAGCCTGTGAAGCCGATGTCGACGTTCCGTGCCATCGCAACCGTCATCGCGGCCGTCGTGGCCCTCCTCATCATTGCCATCCCGTCGCTCTCGATGCGGCTCGGGCTGCCCGACGGTGGATCCGAGCCTGCCGGCTCGGCCTCAGAGCGTGCCTTCTCGCTGACGGCGGAGAAATTCGGTGAGGGTGCCACAGGGCCCCTCCTGGTCACGGCGACGCTGCCCGACGGGCTCGACGACGACCAACTGCTCACACAGCAGCTCGAGATCGCCCGCACGATCGCGGCGCAGGATGACGTCACCGCTGTCGCCCCGATCGACGTCTCGGCAGACAACACGCTCACGGCATTCCAGGTGATCCCCGCCGAGGGGCCGAACAGCGTCTCGACCGCGCAACTGGTTGAGGAGCTGCGCGCCCTGCCACCGATCGACGGCAGTGTGCTCGGCGTCGCAGGCCAGGCGGCAAGCAACATCGACATCTCAGAGAGTCTCGATGCCGTGCTGCCGTTCTATCTCGCGGTCGTCGTCGGGCTCTCGTTGCTGATCATGATCCTGGTCTTCCGGTCACTTCTCGTGCCGCTCATCGCGACCGGCGGCTTCATCCTGTCGCTGTTCGCCACGTTCGGTGCCACGGTCGCCGTGTTCCAGTGGGGCTGGTTCGCCGAGATCATCGGGCTGCACAGCACGGGGCCGATCCTCAGCTTCCTGCCGATCATCCTCACGGGCATCCTCTTCGGCCTCGCGATGGACTACCAGCTCTTCCTCGCGACAGGGATGCGGGAGGCCTATGTGCACGGTTCCCCGGCGCGGCTCGCCGTCGCGCAGGGGTTCAGAGCCGGTCGCTCGGTCGTGGTCGCGGCCTGCCTGATCATGGTGTCGGTGTTCGGCGGCTTCGTCTTCTCAGAGGCCACCATCATCCGCTCGATCGGATTCGGGCTCGCCATCGGCGTACTGCTCGACGCCTTCGTTGTTCGCATGCTGCTGATGCCCGCCCTCATGCACCTGCTCGGCAGGTCGGCGTGGTGGATTCCGCGTTGGCTGGATCGCATCCTGCCCGACGTTGATGTCGAAGGCTCGAAGCTCGAGCGTCGCCACGCCATCCACTGACCCCGCGCTCGCAGGCCCCCGCATCGGCGGGGAGCCTGCGGGCGGACGGCATCAGTCGCGCTTGGCTGCGGCCTCAGCCTCGGCGCGTGACTCGTAGACGGGCTCATCGAGAACAAAAGCGAGCGTCTCATCCGGGGCCACCAACAGCAGGTCGGTGGGCTCCTCGGCCGCATCGAAATCTTCGGCGGTGAGCTGCTCGCCGCCCAGATGCACAGTGACGAGGCCGCTGCCGGTCTCGAGCGAGTCGACCTCCAACGCAGGGATCGGCTTGCCGCCGCGCTGCAGCAGCTCGCCGATTGCAGCGCCCAGCCCGTCGGCCTTCGCCAGGAAGGCCTTCTCGTCGATGACCGTGTAGTCGTAGCGGGTGCGCACCGTGAAGGTGAGCTCCTCGGGCACGTCGTCGGTGGGCTCCTCCGCCTCGTCATAGAGGTCGTCGAGGGTGTCGCCGTACGTGCCGACCGCCTCCCACAGCTGGCGATCGACCTCCTCGGCCTCCTCGTCACTGCCGTTGCCGGCCGCGACCAGGTCGATGTGGTTCTTCAGAATGCCGAGCAGAGCCTCCCCGGCGTCGATTGCGGACTGGCGGGCGGGGGGCGTCTCGATGCTCATACGGTCACGGTAACAGTTGCGGGGCATGCCGGATGCGCCATGCCCAGCATCCTTCCAGCCGCCGGCCCTACCCTCGACGACTGTGCCCTTTCGGGTGCCCCCAACCCCCATGAATATCTTGCCCCGTGTGACGAAGCGGCTCAGGCGTGCCCTGGGCCCCCGTCGCCGTGCCCGCCGTGCGGCGCCCTCCGCGGCGGTCGTGCTGCTGAGGCCGCGCACACTCGTGGCGCTCGGCACTGCGGCGACGGCGATGGTGCTCGTCGGCACGCTCGCGGTCTCCACATTCGCGCAGACGCCGGCCGCCGACCGCGAGATCGCCGGGCAGACGCTCGTCGTGCCCGACTATGCGGCGGTCATGACGGTGCCGCGCGACAGCTACTCGGCCTCAGAGGGCGTCGACAGTCTGGTCGCGGGCGGCACCAACCAGGACTGGGCGAAACTCGTGCTGCTGTACGGCGGCTGGCCGCGCACCGATGAGAACGTGACCGTCATCCTGCGCTGGATGCGCCAGGAGAACTACGTGAAGACGTGGTGGAACCGCAACAACCCGCTCAACAACGGCTGGGGCTCCGGCGGCGGCGGGGGAACGGGAAGCTACCCGAGCCTGCGTTCTGCTGCCGAGAATGCGGCCGAAGCGCTCAACACGCATCCGGGCTATGCGGGCATCCGGGAGTCATTCGCGGCGTCATCGACGACGGATGCCACAGAGCAGGCCATCTGGGCGTCACCGTGGGCGACCGGCCACTACGCCAACGGCGGGCACTGGCACTACGAGCCCGTCGAGGTCGTGACGGCCCCCGCCGAAGCCTGGTAGCCGGGCCGCGACTCAGCTGTCAGTCGTCGAGTTCGACGACCGGAGCATCCGGTGCATTCTTGCGGATCGATTCGATGCCGTTCTTCGCGGCGGCCTTGGTCGTGTAGCCCTCCGAGGAGAGGGCGATGACCTCGCCGTTGCCGGCCTTCAGGCGAAAGCGGAACTCGCCGCCCTTGTCCGTGTACAGCTCGAACTTTCCAGCCATGACCAGCTCGCTTCCTTCGACACCGACAGCAGCCAGACGACCACTGGTCTCAATATACGAAGCGCGGGCCGCATTGTCACCAGTTCGGGGCACGCGGATGCTCGGGGTCGCCTCCGAGATGAATCGTCGCCGATTGCAAAACAGTGATTAGAAACGTTGCAAATCAGTGGATAGAAACGTTGCAGAACAGTGATTAGGCGCGCGGAACCCTACGGCAGCAGGCGGTTCGGCCCGCGGAACAGGTAGGTGGTCTCGCGCAGGTTCGTGAGCCCCAGCATGAGCATCAGCACGCGGGAGAGGCCCATGCCGAAACCACCGTGCGGGGGCACGCCGTAGCGGAAGAAGTCGAGGTAGAAGTCGAGCTCCTCCGGGTCGAGGCCCTTCTCCTTCGCCTGCTCGATGAGCACGTCGACGCGGTGCTCGCGCTGCGCTCCCGTCGAGATCTCGACCCCGTTGTAGACGAGGTCATAGCTGTTCGTGAGGCCAGCATCCGCCTCATTTCGCATGTGATAGAACGGCCGGATGCTCGACGCGTAGTCGGTGAGGAACACGAAGTCGTGCCCGTACGTCTCCTTCACGTAGGCGGCGATCTGGCGCTCACCCTCCGGGTCCATGTCGTCATCGTGACGGGGAACCTCGTAGCCGCGCTCGGCGACGATGCGCTTCGCCTCGGCCAGCGGGATGCGCGGGAACGGTGTCGTCGGCACCTGCAGCTCGAAACCGAACAGCGCCTCGATGGCCTCGCCGTGCTTCTCCTTGACTGCGGCGATGCCGGCGACCATGAGCTCCTCGTGCATGCGCATGACGTCCTCATGCGAAGAGATCCAGCTGATCTCCGCATCCACCGAAGTGAACTCGGTCGCGTGGCGCGACGTGAACGACGGGTCCGCGCGGAACGCCGGGCCGACCTCGAACACCTTGCCGAAGCCGGCCGGCTGTGCCATCTGCTTGAAGAACTGCGGGCTCTGCGCCAGGTACGCCTTCGTCTCGAAGTACTCGACCTCGAACAGCTCGGCGCGCGACTCGCTCGCGCTGGCCATCAGCTTGGGGGTGTGAATCTCGATGAAGTCGTTGTCGACCCAGTACGTGCGCCAGGCGTGCTCGAGCGTGGTCTGGATCTTGAAGATGAGCGCATGCTTCGGCACCCGCAGGTCGAGGAAGCGCCAGTCCATGCGCTTGTCGACGCCGCTGTCATCGGCGATCGGCGTCTCCGGGATGGCGTGCGATGCGACATCGAGCGCGTCGAGCTTGATCTCGACACCGCCCAGCTTGACCCGCTCGTCATGCTTCAACTCGCCACTGGCCGTAACGAAGCTGCCCTGGCTGAGCGCCGAAATGGTGTCGGCGAGGGCGTCATCGGCGGGCGTGCCATCCTCGTTGAACGCGCGCGGGTGCACCAGCTGCACGGCACCAGACTCGTCGCGCAGCACAACGAACTGCACCTTCTTCTGGTCGCGCACCGTCTCGACCCAGCCAGAGACAGAGGTGGGGCCGTCGGATGCCGCGGCCAGGTTCTTGATAAGGGTGCGCTCGTTCACGGGTCAAGTCTACGGGGGCTGGTCTCGAGACTGGCGCGGTAGACCGCAGCGCCACCTCGACCAGCGGGATCACCCGCACCACCTCGACCAGCGGGTGCAACAGGCTTGCCTAGACTGGGTTGGTGCCCGCATCCCGTATCCACCTGGTCCGTCATGGCGAAGTCCACAATCCCGACGCCATCCTGTACGGGCGGCTGGAGGGCTTCGGCCTCTCGGAGCTGGGCCACCGCATGGCCGCCGCCGCCGCGAAGTCGCTTGACGGGCATCCGGTTACCGCCCTCTACGCGTCGCCTCTGCAGCGCGCGCAGGAGTCGGCGAAGCCGTGGGCGGATGCTTTCGGTCTCACGATCACGACCGATGAGCGTCTGATCGAGCCGACGAACCGTTTCGAGGGCCGCACCTTCGAGTTCGGCCCCGGCGTGATCCTGCGGCCGCAGGCGTGGCCGTGGGTTGTGAACCCGTTCAAGCCGAGCTGGGGTGAGCCCTTCGTCGACGTCGCCGCCCGCATGATGTCGGTCATCGAGGATGCGTGGAACTCGGTCGACGACGGCGAGGTCGTCATGGTGAGCCACCAGATGCCGATCGTGATGGTGCAGCGGCTGGTGACCGGCCGCAAGCTGTACCACGACCCGCGCAAGCGCCGCTGCAGCCTGTCGAGCGTGACGACCCTCGAGCGTGGCCCGCTGGGCGCCTTTGCTGAGGTCGACTATCAGGAACCTGCGGCAGAATTGTCGGCGCAGGCCGCCGACTTCGGCGCGGTCTAGGGGTCAAGCAGCAGCCATGCGGCAGTTCGAGGGTTCATCAGGCGTGAAGAGGATGTTCAGGGCCGGCGCGGTCGCGCTGGCGGCGGTTGTGCTGTTGGCAGGGTGCACGGGTGACCCGCTGGCGGAGCGCTACGGCAACGGCGGGTCCGACAATCGCACCTCCAATGATGGCGCCATCACAGAGATAGCGCCCGAGAATCGCGGCGATGCGCCCACCTTCGAGGGCACCACGGATGCCGGTGGCACAGTCTCGAGCGACGATTACGCCGGCGAGATCCTGGTGGTGAACTTCTGGTACGCCGCCTGCGGGCCGTGCCGCGCGGAGGCCCCCGACCTGGAGGCGCTGTTCCAGGAGCACAAGGATTCCGGCGTCTCCTTCCTCGGCGTGAACACGCTCGACCAGTCGGCGACGGCGCTCGCCTTCGCCCGCAACTACGGCATCAGCTACCCCTCGGTGATGGATGGCGACACGGGCGAGGTGCGGTTGGCGTTCGCCGGCCAGGCCTCGCCGAGCGCGGTGCCGACCACTCTCGTGCTCGACAAGAAGGGCCGCGTGGCGGTGCGCTTCCTCGGGCAGATCACGGCGCCGTCGAACCTCGACACGGTCATCCGCGAGCTTCTCGCTGAGGAGCTGTAGTGGACTCGATCGGCGAGATCGTTCTCGGCGGTAACCTGCTTCTCGCCGTGCCGCTCGCCCTTCTGGCCGGGCTCGTCTCCTTCGCTTCGCCGTGCGTGCTGCCGCTCGTGCCCGGCTACCTCGGCTATATCGGGGGTGTCACCGAGCTTGCTGAGACGGATGCGGGGCGCCGCCGTAACCGCAACCGCCTGCTGCTGGGTGTTCTTCTTTTCGTTCTCGGGTTCAGCGTGGTCTTCGTCACCTTCGGTGTGCTGTTCGGGGTGGCGGGGCTGCTCCTCACTCGCTGGATGGACCTCATCACCCGCATCGCCGGTGTCATCATCATCGTCATGGGGCTCGTGTTCATCGGCCGCTTCGGGGCCATGCAGCGCACGGTCAAACCACGCTGGAAGGTCGCTACCGGCCTTGCGGGGGCCCCGTTCCTCGGCATCGTCTTCGGCCTTGGCTGGGCGCCGTGCATCGGCCCGACGCTTGTCGCAGTGCTCGCGCTCGGCCTCAACGGCGAGTCTGCGACTCGCGGTGGCGTGCTCGCGTTCTTCTACTGCCTGGGCCTCGGCATCCCGTTCCTGCTGGTCGCGCTCGGTTTCGGCTGGGTGGCGGGCTCTGTGTCGTGGCTGAAGCGGAACATCCGACTCGTGAATCTGATCGGTGGAGGGCTGCTCGTGCTCATCGGACTGGCCATGGTCACGGGCCTCTGGTCAGCATTCATCACAAGTTTCGGGGCGGTGATCGGCAGCTTTGTCCCGGCCATCTGATCACATCGACTCGCCCGCGCCACAGAAGGGTGTGAACCAGCCCACCCTCGGCGTTGTCGGCTACCTGCGCTTCTTCTGGCGCCAGCTGACGAGCATGCGCACGGCCCTCATGCTGCTTCTGCTGCTCGCCGTCGCCGCCATCCCCGGCTCTCTCGTGCCGCAGCGTGGCGCCGACCCGAACGGCGTCGTGCAGTACTTCACCGATCACCCCGATCTGGCGCCCGTGCTCGACGGCCTGCAGCTGTTCGACGTGTACACCTCGGTGTGGTTCTCGGCCATCTACCTTCTGTTGTTCCTGTCGCTCATCGGTTGCGTCATCCCGCGCAGCTCGCACCATCTGAAGGCGCTGCGCACGCCTCCGCCGAAGACGCCCGCCAGATTGGAACGCCTGGAAGGTTTCACGACCGTCGACGCGCCTGGCGTGGATGCGGCATCCGCCATCGAATCGGCGCGCGCGATGCTGCGCCGTTCCGGCTACAGGGTGCGGATGTTCGACACGGGCCGTGCGCTGTCGGTGTCGGCCGAGCGCGGGTACCTGCGCGAGACCGGCAACCTGGTGTTCCACACGGCCCTCATCGGGGTGCTCGTGTCGGTGGGCATCGGCGGCGGCTTCGCCTACAACGGGCAGAAGGTCATCGTGGTGGGGCAGCCGTTCGTGAACGTGCTGAACGACTTCGACACCTTCAACCCGGGCCGCTTCTTCTCGGAGGGCTCGATGCCCGCCTACCGGCTCACGCTCGACAGCTTCTCCGCCAAATATGAGACGGAGAACTTCGATGCCTACGGTTTCGCCAGCAACTTCGTGGCGGGGCTGACCGTGCACGAGGCGGGCCGCGACGCGTACCAGGCCGAGGTGCGCGTGAACCAGCCCGTCGAGATCATGGGGCAGGAGAACTACCTCGTCGGCAACGGCTACGCACCGCACGTCACCGTCACGGATGCCGACGGCAACGTCGCCTTCACCGGTTCCGTTCCGTTCATCCCGCAGGACGGCAACCTCACCTCGCTCGGCATCATCAAGATTCCGGATGCCGTTCCGGAGCAGATAGGGCTGCGCGGCTTCTTCTACCCGACGGTGGCGGCGCTCGAGTCCGGTGCACTCACGTCGACGTTCCCCGACCTGTACGACCCCATGCTGACGCTGAACGTGTACACGGGCGACCTCGGCATCGACGATGGCACCCCCCGCTCCGTGTACTCGATCGACACCGACCGGATGACGCAGCTCGCCGGCGGCGACGCCGACGTGGAGGCGATCCGCCTGCGCCCGGGCGAAGCATCCGAGCTGCCCGGTGGCATCGGCACGATCACCTTCGATGACATGTCGCAGGACACCGCCAACGGCGAGAGCGTTCCGCGTTTCGCGACGCTCGACGTGCACAACGACCCGAGCCGCGGCTGGGTGCTCGTCTTCGCCGTACTCGCGCTGCTCGGGCTGATGGCCGGGCTGTTCGTGCCGCGGCGTCGCGTCTGGGTGAAGGCGGTCGACGACGGTGACGGCGGCATCCGCCTCGAATATGCGGGGTTGGCCCGCGGAGAAGACCCCGGCCTCGCGGCCGCAGTGGCCGAGCTTGCGGGCAGCCACGCCCGGCAGCTCGGAGTTAGGCTTGCCCCATGATCGACACGCTCGACAGCTACTCTCTCGTGGCCATCTACTCGGCCATGGCCGTGTACACACTGGCCTTCGCGCTCTTCGCCGTTGACCTCGCCAAGCGTTCGGCGAACTCGAAGAAGGCGCAGGATGCGACGGCCCTGTCGGCAGGCCAGCTCGGCGCCTTCGAGGGTGCAGCTGGCGTCGCCGTGCTCGAGCGCACCGACGCGCCCGCCGCGCCGCGTTACCGCTTCGAGCGCGTGGCCTTTGCGCTGACCGTGCTCGCCTGGGCGCTGCATGTCGCCGGCGTCGTGCTGCGCGGCGTAGCCCAGGGCTTCGTGCCGTGGGCGAACATGTTCGAGTTCTCGCTGACCTCGTCGGCGATCGTCACGACCGTGTTCCTCGTCATCCAGTTCTGGCAGGACCTGAAGTTCCTGGGCGTCTACATGACCGGCTTCGTGCTCGTGTCGCTGGGCATGGGCACCGTCAACTTCTATGTGCCGGTGAAGCCGCTGCCCGACGCCCTCGACTCGTACTGGCTCATCATCCACGTCTTCGTGGCCGCACTCGCCACCGCCCTGTTCGCGATCGGCGCTGGCCTGTCGCTGCTGCAGCTTCTGCAGTCGCGGCGCGAAGATGTGGGGCGCGGCCTCGGCTTCCTGCGCACCCTGCCCAACTCGCTCAGGCTCGAGAACCTCGCCTACCTCGTCACCGTCGTCGGCTTCGTCTTCTGGACATTCACCCTCATCGCCGGGTCCATCTGGGCGGAACGCGCATGGGGCCGCTACTGGGGCTTCGACACGAAAGAGGTGTGGACGTTCATCATCTGGGTCGTCTACGCCGGCTACATCCACGCCCGCGCCACGCGCGGCTGGCGGGGTGCGCGCTCGGCCTGGCTGGCCCTCATCGGCTTCGCCTCCGTGATGTTCAACTACACGATCGTCAACGTCTTCTTCAAGGGACTGCACAGCTACAGCGGGCTGTAGGCGGCCACCGGGGTTGCTCGTGGGCTGGTCTCGAGACTGTCGCCCCAGAGGGCGACACCTCGACCAGCGAGTTCCACCAGTCGCCAGCGAGCGTATCGAAACCTCACCCGCGCCCGGTTCTCTCGACTGGTCATATTTGACTCTAAGAGCGCATTGTTGGGGCGAAGATTGACCGCTCGCGGCCCACGGGGCGGCCAACGGGGCGGCCCACGGGGTGACTACGGGATGGGCCGAGCGGGTCAGAGCAGCGCGTGGCAGCGGGCGAGCCGCTCGCGCCACCAGCCGGCGCGATCGACAGGGGCCGCCCAGCGGTCGAGGAGCTCGCCGCTCACCTCGATGCGGCGCACCTGGATGGCGCCGCCTTCGGGCAGGAGGGGAGCATCCGTGACGTCTGCTGCGAGCAGTGCGGCGGTGCCCAGCCCGCAGTCGTAGTCGAGCTCGGGCAGGCCTGCGGCGAGGTGCGCGCCCATGGACAGGCCGATGCTCGTGTCGAGTGCGCTGGAGACGACGACGGGCAGGCCGGCCTCGGCGACGATGCGACTCGCGGCGGTGACGCCTCCGAGCGGTTGCGCCTTGATGACGAGCAGATCGGCGGCACCTGCCCGCGCCACGGCGAGCGGGTCGGCCGCTTTGCGCACGCTCTCGTCGGCGGCGACGGGGATGCCCTTGTGGCGGATGCGGCGGCGAATCTCGACGAGCTCGTCGACGCTCGCGCACGGCTGTTCGACGTATTCGAGGTCGTATTCGGCGAGGGCGTGCACCGCGCGCTCGGCCTCATCGATGGTCCAGGCGCCGTTCGCGTCGACGCGGATGCGGCCATCCGGGCCGAGCAGTTCGCGCACCTTCGCGACGCGCGCCACATCGTCGGCGAGGGTGGAGCCCGGGTCGGCGACCTTCACTTTGACGGTGCGGCATCCGGGAAAGCGGGCCAGGACATCCGCAACTCTCGCAGGTTCGACGACGGGCATGGTCGCGTTGACGCGCACGGTGGGGCGCATGACGGCCGGCAGCGGGCCCCAACCGAAGTCGATGGCGGCGGCGAGCCAGGTGGCCGCCTCGGCATCGTCATACTCGGTGAACGGTGAGAATTCGGTCCAACCGTTCGGGCCTTCGATCAGCATCGCCTCGCGGGTGTCGATTCCGCGGAATCTCTGCCGCAGCGGCAACGCCACCACTCGGGCGGTGTCGAGCAGTTCGGCGAGCGTCGGCGTCATCACCCCAGTGTCGCAAGTTCTTCACCCGGATGCGCGTAATAGGCTCGAATGATGACGAACGAGGGTGAGGCGGCCGCCTCGGAGAGTGCAGGGTCGCCCCTGCCGCCGCGGGTGGTTCACGCCTTCGACGCGGATCGCGCCCACGCGCCGCAGCATCCTGAGCCTCCGCTTCTGCCTCCGCCTTCGGCTCCGCTTTTGACTCCGCCTTCGGCTCCGCTTTCGACTCCGCTTTCGGCAGAGGGGAGCGCCCCTGTCGCGCCTGCGCGAGCGGCGTCGCGCGGCCCGCTGCTGCTCGGCCTGCTTGCGCTCCTGCTCTCCCTTCTCGGGCTTGTGGCGCTCATCGTCGGTGTCTCCGTTGCCGCCCCGGCTGCCGCGACGGAGGCCGATTGGGCCGTCGCGACGGGCCTCTCTTTGGCGGCCAATGTGCTGACGGTGGCGGGCGTGCTGCTCGGCGTGGTCGTGGTGATCGGTTCCGTCACGGGCAGGCACCGTCTTCGCCGCGCGCTGCTGTGGGGGGTCGCCGCGATCGTCGTCGGCGTGCTGTCGAACCCGTGGCTGCAGGTTGCGGTCTTCAGCCTGCTGAGCTGAGCTGGCCTCGAACTGAGCGGGCCTCGAGCCGATCGCGCCAGAGCGCGATACCTCGACCGGCGGAGTTTCCGTAGGCTTGGGGCATGCCTGAGACTGCCGACGACCGCTTCGTTTCTGACCTGTTCGACGCATCCGTGTGGGTCGATGCTCCCGGCTTCGACGGGCTCAGCGATGTGACCTACCACCACGACGCGACGGGGAGGGTGGCCCGCATCGCGTTCAACCGGCCGGAGGTGCGCAACGCGTTCCGCCCGCACACGGTCGACGAGTTGTACCGCGCGCTCGATGACGCGCGCCAGAATCCGCGCATCGGCGTCGTGCTGCTCACCGGCAACGGGCCGAGCCCGAAGGATGGCGGCTGGGCCTTCTGCTCGGGCGGCGACCAGCGCATCCGCGGGCGTGACGGCTACAAGTACGCCGAGGGCGAGACGGCCAGCGGAATCGACACCGCCCGTTCGGGCCGCCTGCACATTCTCGAGGTGCAGCGTCTCATCCGCTTCATGCCGAAGGTCGTCATCGCGGTTGTGCCCGGCTGGGCGGCCGGTGGCGGGCATTCGCTGCATGTGGTCTGCGATCTGAGCATCGCCTCCGCCGAGCACGGGCGTTTCAAGCAGACGGATGCGGATGTCGGCTCCTTCGACGCCGGCTACGGCAGCGCCTATTTCGCGCGGCAGATCGGGCAGAAGAACGCGCGCGAGGTGTTCTTCCTGGCGCGCGAGTACAGCGCGCAGCGGGCGTACGAGATGGGCGCCGTGAATGCTGTCGTGCCGCATGCGGAGCTTGAGGCGACCGCCTACGAGTGGGCGCAGGAGGTGCTCACCAAGTCGCCGACGGCCATCCGGATGCTCAAATTCGCCTTCAATGCCGTGGATGACGGTCTGGTCGGGCAGCAGGTGTTCGCGGGGGAGGCGACGCGGCTGGCCTACGGAACGGATGAGGCCGTGGAGGGGCGCGACTCGTTCCTCGAGAAGCGTGAGCCGGACTGGTCGCCGTACCCCTGGCAGTTCTGATGCCCGAGCGCTCGAGTTGCCCACTTTCGCCCCGAATTCACGCGAGATCGGGGCGAAAGTGGGCAACTCGGCGGGATGGAGGTGCGGCATGACGCGCGAGCTGAGGGTCGTGGACGGCGATGACGCGCCGGCCGTGCTCGCAGCGCTGCGTGAGGCGCTCGCCGGTGGCCCCGCCGTCATGCCGTTGGCGGCCGCGCAGCTCGGCGGTGATGCTCCCGCGATGGTCGAGCAGACGGTCGAGCAGAGGGTCGCGCTCGTCGTGCAGACGAGCGGCACGACCGGCCACAGCAAGCGGGTCGCGCTCAGCGCAGACGCCCTGCTTGCCGGCGCCGCGGCATCCGAGTCGGCTCTTGGTGGCCCCGGCCAGTGGCTTCTGGCCCTGCCCGCGCACTACATCGCCGGCATCAACGTGCTCACGCGCTCGATCACGGCGGGCACCGAGCCGGTCATGGTCGGCGGCCGTTTCGAGCCGCACGCCTTCGCCCGGGCAGCCCTCGCGATGGACGCGCCGCTGCGTTTCACCTCCCTCGTTCCGGCCCAACTGGCCGCGCTGCTCGACGCGGCCGAGGGCAGCGGCGACCTGAGCGGCTCTGAGGGCGGCGTCGGCCTGCTCGAGCTGCTGCGCCGCTTCGACCGCATCCTCGTCGGCGGGCAGTCCACGCCGCCGTCGCTGCTGGCGCGCGCCATCGAGGAGGGCCTCAACGTGACCCGCACCTACGGGTCGAGCGAGACGGCGGGCGGATGCGTGTACGACGGCGAGGCGATCGGCACCGTCGGCGTGCAGATCGTCGACGGCCTGGTGGAGCTGAGCGGCCCCGTGCTGGCGGAGGGCTACCTGGGTGACCCGGCGCGCACCGATGCGGCCTTCGTGCTGCGTGACGGCATCCGCTGGTATCGCACCGGCGACCTGGGCGAATTCGACGGTGGCGTGCTGCGCGTGACCGGACGCGCCGACGACGTGATCGTCTCGGGCGGGCTGAAGGTGTCGCTCGCGGCGGTCGAGCGGGTCGTGCGCGGGCTTCCGGGGCAGACGGATGCGGTGGCCGTCTCGGCAGGGCACGAACGCTGGGGTGAGGTGCCGGTTGTGGTGACGACGACTCCGATCGGCCTCGAGGAGCTGCGCGCGGCGGTCGGCGCCGCGGAGGGCAACGCCGCACGCCCTGACCGCGTGGTCGTGCTGCCGTCGCTGCCGCTGCTGCCGTCGGGTAAACCCGACCGGCGGGCGATCGCCGAGCTGGCGCGCGACTGAGGCAAACGCATCCGCTGACGCTGAAATCGTCGCCGAATCAGGGCGTGGCGCCGGGCTTCTGCAGCCGCGTCTCCTCGACCTCGAGCATGGCCTGCGCCTCGCGCACCACACGCGACGGGTAGCGCCCGGTGCTGCGGGCGCGCAGCAGGGCGTCGTATTCGCGCTGCACGACCGCGTTGCGCAGCTTGCGGTACTGCAGATGCGGGGTTCCCACCTCGGGCGTGGCCGTGTTGGCGCGCTCCCAGGCGGCGTCGATGCGCAGCACCGTGTCGCTGCGCACCCGGTCGACGACACCGGGGGCGATGGGTGTGTCCGGCCCGAGCACCGCCCCGGGGTCGTCGAGCACGGTGAGCCCCTCATGGCTGATCTCCTCGAGCAGCTCGGCGACCTTCTGCCGGTCGGCCTGCACGTTGATGCCTTCGATGCCGATCAGTTTGATCAGCCATGGCAGGGTGCTGCCCTGCAGAACGAGCGTGACGACGGCGACGGTGAAGGCGATCAGGATGAGCTGGGCGCGGTAGGGGGTCTCCTCCGGCAGTGACTGTGCGGCCGCGAGGGTGACGACCCCGCGCATGCCCGACCAGGAGAGCACGAGCCCGCCGCGCCAGTCGAGGCCGTCGGCGCGGGTGTGGTCGAGGTCGGCGCGCATCCGTGCATAGGCCTGTTCGACGCGTTCGCGTCGGCGCTCCATTCGGGGGTCGCCGCTCGCCCCCTTCGCCTTGAGGTGTTCGAGGCCCAGCTTGAGGCGCAGCGCCCGGAACTCGTCGCGTTCTGCCTTGCGCTGCAGCAGGAACACCATCGGGTTCACCCAGGCGAAGCGGATGATGATGAGCGCGGCTGTCGCCACGAGCCCGATCAGCACGGCATTCATGGCCGGAAGCTCGTTGGCGTCGATGTCGCCGAGCAGGGCCCGGATCTCGACCCCCATCAGCAGGAACACGCCATGTTCGAGGATGAACTGCACGCTTCGCCAGGTGACCCGTTCGGCGATGCGGCCCTGAACATCCACGAATTTGGGCGCATTGTGGCCCACATAGAGGCCGGCGACGACGACGGCGAGAACCCCGGATGCGTGCAGCTCCTCCGCGGGGATGAACGCCAGGAACGGCACCAGCAGTGCGATGGAGGTGTCGACGAGCGGATCGGCGAGCCGCGCCCGCACCCACACCGTGATCACACCGATGAGGAGGCCCACGATGATGGCGATGACGACGGCGTAGCCGAAGTCGCCGATGCCCTCCCAGATGGTTCCCACGCCGCCCGCGGAGATGGCGATCGCCGAGCGCAGCAGCACGAGCGCGGTCGCGTCATTGACGAGGCCCTCGCCCTCGAGCACGGTGAGCAGGCGCGGGGGCAGACCCAGTTTCTTTCCGATGGAGATCGCGGAGACGGCATCCGGCGGGCTGATGACGGCACCGAGCGCGATCGCGGCGGCCAGATTCAGGTTCGGCAGCAGCAGGTAGAGCAGAAAGCCGACACTGAACGCCGAAACGACGACGAGCAGAACCGACAGGCTGGTGATCGTCTGGATGCTTCGCCTGAAATCCATGACAGGCACCTGCAGTGCCGCCGCGTAGAGGATGGGCGGCAGTACGGCCATCAGGATGACGTCATGCGGCACCTCGATCTCGGGCACGCCGGGGAGGTACGAGATGCCGACACCGACAACGAGCAGCACGATGGGGGCGGCGATGCCGAGCCGTTTGGCGACGAGCGAGAATGCGACGATCAGGCTCACCGCGATCACGATGACGAGGGGTAGTTCCATTGGCTTTCCTCCGAGCGATCGTCGAGGCGTCAAGTTTATTGCGCCCGTCGGCAATAGAATCGCGCTCGTGGCCCGACCCAAGCAGCAGCGAATCGATCCGACGAAGGTGGCGCGTGCCGCCCGCAGCCAGAAGAAGGTGATTCCCCCGAAGGCGAAGGTCAAGAAGGCCGGCCCCGCCGACTGGATCGCGGGAGCGCGCATCCGCACCCTTCCGCTGGCTGTCGCGCCCGTCGCGCTCGGCACGGCCGCCGCATACGTGTACTCATTCGAGTGGCACTGGGTGCGGGCGCTGCTGTGCCTCGCGCTGGCCGTGCTGCTGCAGATCGGCGTCAACTACGCCAACGACTACTCGGATGGCATCAGAGGCACGGATGCTCACCGCGTCGGCCCGTCGCGCCTCACCGGGTCCGGTGCAGCGAAGCCCCGCACGGTGCTCGCGGTCGCCCTCACCTTCTTCGCCCTGGGAGCGCTCGCCGGCCTCGCCGTCGTCGTGCTGAGCGGCCAGTGGTGGCTGCTCGCCGTGGGCGCCGCCTGCATCGCCGCCGGCTGGTTCTACACGGGCGGCCGGCGCCCGTACGGCTACTACGGCCTCGGCGAGTTGTTCGTCTTCGTGTTCTTCGGTCTCGTCGCGACGGCCGGCACCATGTACGTGCAGGTCGGTGACGTCTCGCTGGAAGGCTGGATGGCCGGCGTCGCGGCCGGGCTGCTCGCGTGCGCCGTGCTCGTCTCCAACAACATGCGCGACATCGAACAGGATCGCGTCTCCGGCAAGCGCACCCTGAGCGTGCTCATCGGAATAACGGCATCGCGCATCCTGTTCACGGTTCTGCTGCTGGCGCCGTTCGTGATCCTGTTCTTCTTCGGGCTCGTGTACCTGCTGGCGCCCTACGTGTTCTTCGTGCTGCTGCTGGCGATCCCCACGGCGATCATCGCGCTCACGGGCAAGACGGCGGCAGAATTTCTGCTGGTGCTCAAACTCACCAGCCTGACGGCGCTGCTATTCGCCCTGGGGCTTGGCGCCGCGCTCGTCTTCTGACGCTTCTGAGACCGCCGGGGCTGTCGCATCCGGCTGCGTCGCATCCGGAGTTGTCTCGCCTGGCTTCGTCTCGCTTGGCTTCGCAGAGTCGAGGGCCGCGTTCTCCGCATCGCCATCGTCATCAGGCTCAGGATGCTCGCGCCGGCGCTGCAGGTCGAGCGCAAGTTCGTCGCGCTGCCCCCTGAACAGCAGGTACGAGATCGCGAAGGCGACGATGGTGGCCACGATCGCCGAAACCCACCAGAGCTCGGGCGGGAGCAGCAGGTAGAGCACCACGAACACGACGGCGAACAGGCCGACGCGGAGGAGCGAGTACAGGATCCAGCGCTGCGAGGTCTTCACCCGTCGAGTCTATGTGTGAGAGGCCGGGGACTCTCCGCGCGCGGCGGCGTAGACTCGGGGTATGCGTGCCTTCCTGTCACTCCTGCTCGGCGCCCTCGTTCTGGCGTTCTGGGTGTACACGCTCATCGACTGCATCCGCACCGATGAGTACCGGGCGCGCGGCCTGCCCAAGGGTGTGTGGGTCTTCGTGATCATCATCATCCCGGTCGTGGGCAGCATCCTGTGGCTGACGATCGGCAAGGAGCGCGACGGCGGTGCCTCCGCGCCTGCCCGGCCTGCGCCGACCCGGCCCATGTATCCGGATGACGACGTCGACTTCCTGCGCCGCGTCGAGACGGATGCCCAGCGCGAGGAGCGCATCCGCAAGCTCGAGGAGCGGCTCGCCGAACTCGACGACGACAGCAAGAACGAACCGAAGGACTGATGGGCGCGGCCAGTTCCGCCACCGCGTTCTCGGTCGCGCTGCTGGCAGACCTCATCGACCTGGGCGTGCGCCATGTCGTGCTCAGCCCCGGTTCGCGCTCGCAGGCGTTGGCGCTCGCCGCGGTAGAACTTGAGCGCGCCGGGCGGGTGACGCTGCATGTGCGCATTGACGAACGCTCCGCCGCGTTCCTTGCTCTCGGCCTCGCGGTCGAGTCGGGTGAACCGACGGTCGTCATCACCACCTCGGGCACCGCGGTCGCCAACCTGCACCCCGCCGTGCTGGAGGCGCACCACTCGGGTGTGCCGCTCATCCTGCTCACGGCCGATCGGCCTCCCGAGCTTCGTGGCATCGGCTCCAACCAGACGACGCAGCAGCACGGAATCTTCGGGCCTGCCGTGCGCTTCGTGCGCGAGGTCGAGGCGCCCGGGGCCGTCGGCTTCGACACATCCGCCGTCGCCGAGCTGGCGCACGAGGCGTACTCGGCCGCGGCAGGACACTCGGATGCTCCCGGCCCGGTGCAGCTGAACCTCGCCTACCGCGAACCCCTCTCCGGGCCGGTCGGGCCGCTGCCCGTGGCTCGCGGGGCCCATCGCGGGGCTGGTCTCGAGACTGGCGCCGCAGACGGCACCACCTCGACCAGCGAGTGTCTACCCCGCGGGTCGAGGGAGCGCCCTCTGGGGCGCTCGTCTCGAAACCCATCCACCCCCCACACCATCTCCGCCGCCCCAAACACCGTCGTCGTCGCCGGCCACGCTGCTGGCGAGCAGGCCGAGGCGCTCGCCCGCGCGCTCGGCGCGCCCCTTCTGGCTGAGGTGTCGAGCGGTGCGCGTTTCGGCCCGAATCTGGTCGTCTCCTACCGTGAGCTTCTCGATGACGAGGAGTTCGGCGGCCGCATCGAGCGGGTCGTGGTGTTCGGGCATCCGACGCTGAGCCGTGAGATTCCGGCGCTCATCCAGCGCGACGGGGTGCGCACCATCGTTGTGCGCGGGCTCGCCGCGGAGAACTACAACCCGGGCCACAGGGTCGGCGCCTTCGTCGACGCCATCGAGGTCGAGGGGCCGCCCGACACCGACCGTTCCTGGCTGGGTCGCTGGGTGCACGCCAGCCGCGCGCTCGCCGAGGCGAGCGACGACGCCCCTGTCGTGGATGCACCGGATGCGCGTGACGGCAGCGTGACGGCGCAGTTCCAGCGGCAGACGCTCGCCGCGCTTCGGGCGCCCGTGAGTCGCCGCGGGCTCGTCGACGCCGTCTGGCGGGTCACCTGGCCGCACGACAGGCTCGTACTGGGGGCGTCGCGCCTCATCCGTGAGACCGACCGGGCCGTGCCCGGCAAGAAGATTCGAGTGCACGCCAACCGCGGCCTCGCCGGAATCGACGGCACCGTCTCCACCGCGGTCGGCATTGCCCTCGCCAGCCAGGTGGAAGGGCGGCCCGGCGTCACCCGGCTGCTGCTGGGCGACCTGACACTGCTGCACGAACCCGGCGGCCTGCTGCTGGGCGCGGGGGAGGCGCGCCCGCGCATCCAGATCATCGTCGGCAATGACGGCGGCGGAACCATCTTCGACGGCCTTGAGGTTGCGGCGACCGCCGAGGCGGAGTCGTTCGACCGGGTGCTGTTCACGCCGCAGGGGGTCGAGCTGGCTGCGCTCGCGCAGGCGTACGGCTGGCAGCATGTGCGCGCCGCGAACCGAGGCGACTTGGATGCGGCGCTCACCGCATCCGCCGGCCCCACCCTCATAGAGGTACCGCTCACCCGCTGAGCCCGCCCGACCCGCGCGCATCCACCTCCACTCCACCTCTTCGCCGAGAGTACGCAAAGTTGACGTTTTTGGCGGCGAACCGTGCGATTCGTGCAGTCTCGGCGAACTTGGTTTGGCGTAGCCTCACCCGCCCCGACCCGCCCCGCCCCGCCCCGACCCGCCCCGCCCCGCCCCGACCCGACCCGACCCGCCCTCACCCGACCGTGCGCCGTTCTCGCGCATCCACCCCACCCTCGCCGAGAGTACGCAGAGTTGACGTTTTTGGCGGCGAACCGTGCGATTCGTGCAGTCTCGCGGAGGGGGTGAGCGGCGGGGCCGCGCGGTAGCATCGGCGCATGGCGAAGACGCGATGGGAAACCGAACCCGAGAAGCTGCTGCGCGTCGACGAGGGGTTCGCCCTCAGCGACGTCGACCCCGACTCGACCCCCGGATTCGATGGGGACGAGGAGAAGGGCGAGAAGGAGCTCAAACGGCACGTCGATGAGCTCGCCGACCTGCAGGAGCGCCTCTTCGCGGAGAGTCGAGCCGGAGGCAATCGGCGCATCCTGCTGATCCTGCAGGCCATGGATACGGCGGGCAAGGGCGGCATCGTTCGGCACGTCGTCGGCGGGGTCGACCCGCAGGGCGTGAAGTTGCACGCGTTCAAATCTCCGAGCGACGAAGAGAAGGCGCACGACTTTCTGTGGCGCATCCGCAGACAGCTGCCCGAGCCGGGTCTGATCGGCGTCTTCGACCGCTCCCACTACGAGGATGTGCTCATCCACCGGGTGCGCGGATTCTCGGCGCCCGACGTCATCGAAGAACGCTACGACATCATCCGCGACTTCGAGCAGGAACTCGTCGACGACGGCACCACCATCGTCAAGGTCATGCTGCACATCTCCTCCGACGAGCAGAAGGCGCGACTGCAGGAGAGACTCGACCGGCCCGACAAGAACTGGAAGTTCAACCCCGGCGACGTCGACGAGCGGATGCTGTGGTCGCAGTACATGGACGCCTACCAGATCGCCCTCGAGCGCACCTCGACCGAGGGTGCGCCCTGGTACGTGGTTCCCGCCGACAACAAGTGGTACGCGCGCATCGCCGTGCAGCGGCTGCTGCTCAACGAGCTGCGCGGGCTCGACCCGCAGTGGCCGGCGGCAGAGTTCGACGTGGAGGAGCAGAAGAAGCGGCTCGCGGGTAGCTGAGCGGCAGGGGCTCTGATTTCGAGACGATCGCCGTAGACGGCGATCCCTCAATCAGCGGGTTAGATCAGCGGAGTTCAATCCACGGAGTTACCTGCTGGTCGAGACCTGCCCGCGGGTTGCTCGAGGGTGAGGTTTCGAGACGGCCGCGGGCGGCCTCCTCAACCAGCGAGTTACTCGGCGAGCGTGTCGAAGGCCTCCACGATGGGCCTGAACTTCATGCGTGTCTCCAGCAGTTCCCGCTCGGGGTCGGAGTCGGCGACGATGCCGGCGCCCGCCCACGCGGTGACCGTTCCGTCGGGGTCGATCTGGGCGCTGCGCAGCGCGATCGCCCATTCGCCGTCGCCGTCTGCGCCGACCCAGCCGACGGGCCCGGCGTAGCGACCGCGGTCGAACGGTTCGAGGCGCGCGATGGTGGCCACGGCATCCGCGGTGGGGGTGCCGGCGACGGCTGCGGTGGGGTGCAGCGCCTGGATGAGGTCGAGTGAGGTGGAGCCGTCGTCGAGGGTTCCTTCGACGTCGCTGGCGAGGTGCCACAGGTTGGGCAGCTTGAGCGTGAACGGCACCTCACTGGCGATGACGCCGGAGCTGTGCGGCCGCAGCGAGGCGAGCACGCTCTGCACGGCGAACTCGTGCTCGTCCTGGTCTTTGGTGGAGGTGGCGAGCTCGGTGGCGGCGTCGAGGTCGCTCGTCGCGTCGGTTCCGCGCGCGGCGCTGCCGGCGAGCACCCGCGCGGTGGCGGTGCCCGAGTGCACCCCGACGAGTGTTTCGGGGCTTGAGCCGATGAAGCCGTCGATGGCGAACGTCCAGCAGTCGGGGTAGCCGTCGGCGAGGGCCCCGATCACGGGCCGCAGGTCGGAGCCGGGCGGCACGCTGCCGATGAGGTCGCGCGCGAGAACGACCTTGCTGAGTTCGCCGCGCCGGATGCCGGCCACCCCTTCGGCGACCGCCTGACGGTAGCCGTCGGGGTCGAGAGTGCCCGCTTCGAGTGCAGCGCGCACGGCCGGGCCGTGGGGTGAGACGGTCGGCAGGCCCTCCGGTGGCAGCGCGCCGTCGATGCCGATGCGGGTCAACCAGAAGCGCCCTTCGGCGCGGCCGATCACGACCTCCGGCACGATCAGCACGCTCGTGCAGGACGACGAGGCCGCGAAGGCGAAGCTGCCGAAGGCGACCAGCCCGGTTCCGGGGAGGGCGAGCGGGTCGTGCACTGTGGCGCGGCCGGCCAGGTCCTGCCAGGCTGCCGCAGCATCCGTCATCCGGCTCGCTCCGGAGAACTCCAGCCTGATCGCTTCACCGTGGCCGGCGATGCCGAAACCGCGGCGACGCCACAGCAGCGGGCGCTGCGAGTCGAGCATGAATGAGAGCGGGCCCGGGTCGTCGATCGGTGTTGTGACAACGGTGAGAGACGGGGCGGATGAGGCGGCTTGTGGCACCCATCAAGCCTACCTTCGGCACGAACTAGACTTGATGGGTGGCTACCGCTGATCTGAACAAGCAACCCGCCGAGGTCTCGGCGATGTTCGACGAGGTTGCCCCCCGCTACGACCTCACCAACGACGTCCTGTCGATGGGCGCCGCGCCGCTGTGGCGGCTGGCCGTGACCCGGGCGATCGACCCGAAGCCGGGGGAGCGCATCCTCGATGTCGCCGCCGGCACGGGCACCAGCTCTGCGGCGCTCGCCAAGTCGGGAGCCGCCGTCGTTGCGGCAGATTTCTCGCAGGGCATGATCGAGGTCGGCCGGCGCAGGCATCCGGAGATCGAATTCGTGCAGGCGGATGCGACGGCTCTGCCGTTCGGTGACGCCGAGTTCGATGCGGCCACCATCTCGTTCGGGTTGCGCAACGTCGAGCGGCCCCGCGAGGCGCTCGCCGAGATGCTGCGCGTGCTCAAGCCGGGCGGTCGCCTGCTCGTGTGCGAGTTCTCGACCCCGCCGAGCTCGCTGATGCGCTTCGGCTATGGCGCCTACATGAAGTACGCGATGCCGCTCGTGGTGGGCGCATCCAGTTCGAACCCGCAGGCGTACCGCTACCTTGCGGAGTCGATCGCCGACTGGCCAGACCAGCCGACGTTGAGCCAGTGGATTCGCGGGGCCGGCTTCACCAGGGTCGGCTACCGAAATCTCACCGGTGGCGTCGTGGCCCTGCATCGTGGCCGCAGACCGGTGAGCGGCTGAGGCTGCCCAGCGTTTCGAGCCACCGCCTCGAAGCCCATCTTCTAACCCCAGGATTAGGTTGACTGAGTGAACGCGAGAGAGTCCCGAGCCCGTCGTCGGGCCACCCTTGCCTCGTCCCTCGGGCTCGGCGAGGCCGTGTTCTCGACGACCGAGGAGCGCCGCGTGGTGAAGGCTGTCGAGGATGGCCTGGAGCGGGTCGAGGCGGCGCTGCTGCGCGACATGGCCTTCGCCGATGAACTGGCGGATGTCACGAGCCGGTATCTTCTCGAGGCCGGCGGCAAGCGCGTGCGTCCGACACTCACGCTGCTGACTGCGCAGCTCGGCGACGGCGTCGACGACCGTGTGGTGGCTGCGGCGGAGGCGCTCGAGATCACGCATCTCGCCTCGCTGTACCACGACGATGTCATGGACGAGGCGCACATGCGCCGCGGCGTCCCGAGCGCGCAGACGGTGTGGGGCAACTCTGTGGCCATCCTCACCGGTGACCTGCTGTTCGCCCGCGCCAGCAAACTGATCGCCACCCTCGGCGAGGACGCCATCCGGATGCAGGCCGACACCTTCGAGCGGCTCTGCCTCGGCCAGCTGCACGAGACGATCGGCCCGCAGAAGGGTGAGGACCCGATCGAGCACTACATCCAGGTGCTCGCCGACAAGACAGGTTCGCTCATCGCCGCGGCCGCCCGCATCGGCCTGCTGTTCTCTGAGGCGCCGTCCGCGTTCGAGCGGCCTGTCGAGGTGTTCGGCGAGAAGGTCGGCGTGGCCTTCCAGCTTGTCGACGACGTCATCGACCTGTCGGCCGAGTTTGAGCAGACCGGCAAGGCTGCGGGAACCGATCTGCGCTCAGGCGTCTCCACCCTGCCGCTGCTGTTCCTGCGCCGCGAGGCGGAGACGGATGCGGATGCCGCGGCGCTGCTCGCCAGGATCGACGCCGGTCGGGCGCACCCCCAGGAGCTGGGCCTCGACGAGGCCATCGCCGAACTGCGTGAGCATTCGGTGACCGCCCGCACGATCGCCGAGGCCCACCGGTGGGCGGCGGAGGCCATCGAGGCGCTCGGGCCGCTGCCGGAGGGCCCCGTGAAGAAGGCGCTCACCCGCTTCGCCGAATCTGTCGTCGAGCGCAGCAGCTGAGCATCCGGCACCCAAATCCTGCACGAGATCCGCACGAAAGGACCAACCCCATGACCAAGCTGAGGCTTGCCATCGTCGGAGCCGGCCCCGCCGGGATCTACGCCGCAGACATCGTTCTGAAGGCCGAGAAGCAGTTCGATGTGTCGATCGACCTGTTCGATCACCTGCCGGCCCCCTACGGGCTGGTGCGGTACGGGGTCGCGCCCGATCATCCGCGCATCAAGGGCATCATCAATGCTCTCCGCGAGGTGCTCGATCGCGGTGACATCCGCCTGTTCGGCAATGTGCATTTCGGCACCGACATCACGATCGACGACCTGCGCAATCACTACCATGCGGTCATCTTCGCGACCGGCGCGGTGCGCGACGCCCCGCTCGCCATCCCCGGCATCGAGCTGGAGCGCAGCTACGGCGCCGCCGAGTTCGTCAACTGGTACGACGGGCACCCCGACTTTCCGCGCGAGTGGCCGCTCGACCAGAAGGAGGTCGCCGTCATCGGCAACGGCAACGTGGCCCTCGATGTGGCGCGGATGCTCGCCAAGCACGCCGAGGACCTTCTGGTCACCGAGATTCCCGCCAACGTCTATGACGGCCTGAAGGCATCCGCCGTCACCGATGTGCACGTGTTCGGTCGCCGCGGGCCCGCGCAGGTGAAGTTCACGCCGCTGGAGCTGCGGGAGCTCGGCGAGCTGCGCGACGTCGACATCATCGTCGCCGACGAGGACTTCGAGCTCGACGAGGCGTCGAAGACGGCCATCGAGACGAACAAGCAGATCATGGTGCTCAACCGCGTGCTGAACTCGTGGCGCGAGCGCGAGACCGGTCAGGCGTCACGCCGTCTGCACCTGCACTTCTGGGCGAAGCCGCTGGAGGTGCTCGGCGACACAGCTGTGGAGGGGCTGCGCTACGAGCGCACCGAACCCGACGGGCACGGGGGAGTGCGCGGCACGGGAGAGATCCGCGAACTGCCGATCGGCGCCCTGTACCGGGCGGTCGGCTACTACGGAACCCAGCTCGACGGCATCCCCTTCGATGAGCACCGCGGCGTCATCCCGAACCGCGAAGGCCAGGTCATCGACGACACCGACCAGCCCGTGCCGGGCGTCTTCGTGACCGGCTGGATCAAGCGTGGGCCGGTGGGCCTCATCGGTCACACCAAGAGCGACGCCATGGAGACGGTGCAGCATGTGCTGCAGGGGCAGGCCGACTGGTGGGCGCCCGAGCATCCGCAGCCTGAAGCGATCGTGGAGCTGCTCGCCTCCCGCGGTATCGAGTTCACGAACCTCGACGGATGGCACAACCTCGACGACGCGGAGAAGGCACTCGGCCAGGCGGAGGGCCGCGAGCGCATCAAGCTGGTGCCCCGCGAGGACATGCTGCGCGCCGCCCGCGGCGAGTAGCGCGACGCTGCCGCGTCAGCCCTCCGGGTAGAGCTCGTCGATGAGGGCGAGCCCGTGCCGGGCCCAGGCGATCTCCTGCTGCGCGCGGCCGATGAGCCCTTCGTAGGTGAACTTCTTGAAGGCGGTGGCGCGCGGCCGTTCCGACGGCGGCAGGGTGGCGAGGCGCTTGACGAGCATCTCGCTTGTGCCGTTCTCGATCTCCTCGACCTTGAGCTGCCATTGCAGGAGGCGTTCGGCGTAGTGCTCCAGGTGGGCGGTCATCTGGGCGCGTGCGGCGTCGGGTTCGGCCCATTCCAGGTAGGCGGCCTTGAGGTGTGCGGGGTCGCGTTCGCGGCTGTATTCGAGTGGCGTGTTCATCCACTGGCGGAATGCGGTCAGCCCGAGCGGCGTGATGCGGTAGCGCCGCTTCTTGCCGCGCTGGCCCCAGGTGACCTCTTCGCCTTCGAGCAGTCCGTCTTTCTCCATCTGCCGCAGTGCCGGGTAGATCTGTGAGTCGGGCGCATGCCAGACGTAGCCGACGGATGCCTCGAATTGCTTGAGCAGGTCGTAGCCGGTCATGGGTTCAACGCTGAGCAGTGCGAGCAGTGCGTAGCGGAGGCTCATGGGGCCTTTCTCCTGGGTGGTTGCGGGTTGCGGGGGTGCCCGCTACGGTGAACCTACCACTATCTATGTGCATAGTTAGTTGACCGTGTGCCACGGAGTGGGTTCAGTGTTGAACGCAAAGGAGCCTCCATGACTGCCGCCGCCGCAAGCAGCTCGACCACCGCCAGAACGATGGGCTTTCCGCTCAACGCCTGGTACGTGGCCGCCTGGGACCACGAGGTCACCCGCAAGCCGCTCGCCCGGCGCATCGCCGATCGGCCGCTCGCGCTCTACCGCACAGAAGAGGGCAAGCCGGTGGCTCTGGCCGACGCCTGCTGGCACCGCCTGGCGCCGCTGTCGATGGGCAAGCCGCTCTCGGGCGACACCATCCAGTGCCCGTACCACGGCATCATCTACAACTCCGCGGGCCGCTGCGTCTCGATGCCCGCCCAGGAGACCATCAACCCGAGCGCGACCGTTCCGTCGTTCCCGGTGGTCGAGCGGTACCGCTATGTCTGGGTCTGGCTGGGCGACGCCACACTCGCAGACCCCGCAACGATCCCCGACATGTCACAGATGACCTCGGATGAATGGGCGGGCGACGGTCTCACAATCCCCGTCAGATGCAACTACCAGCTTGTGCTCGACAACCTCATGGACCTCACCCACGAGGAGTTCGTGCACAGCTCCACCATCGGCCAGGACGAGCTGAGCGAATCGGACTTCGTCGTCACCCACGACGACAGCACGGTGACGGTGACGCGGTGGATGCACAACATCGACGCCCCGCCGTTCTGGCTCAAGAACATGCGCGACAGGTTCCCGGGCTTCAGCGGCAAGGTCGACCGCTGGCAGATCATCCACTTCGAAGCGCCATCCACCATCCGTATCGATGTGGGTGTGGCCAAGGCCGGCACCGGCGCGCCCGAGGGCGATCGCAGCCAGGGCGTCAACGGCTACGTCATGAACACCATCTCGCCCGAGACGGCCACCAGCAGCCACTACTTCTGGGCCTTCATGCGCAACTACCGGCTCGAGAGCCAGCTGATCACCACCCAGCTTCGGGATGGCGTCTCGGGGGTCTTCGCCGAAGACGAGGAGATGCTCGAGGCGCAGCAGGCGGCCATCGAGGCCAACCCCGACTACGAGTTCTACAACCTCAACATCGACGCGGGCGGCATGTGGGTGCGCCGCATCCTCGAACGGATGCTCGCAGCCGAGGGCCGCTCCGTCACGGCATCGTAGCTGCGGCTCCGATGACGACACGGCATCCATCAGGCAGGGCGAGGTAGGCGGACATGGCGGCAACGAACAACGAGGTGTGGCAGCGCGGCACCGTGACGGAGACGGTCGACGTGGCTGCGGGCATCCGGCGCATCGTCATCGAGCCTGAGCTTGCGGTGAAAGCGGAGCCCGGCTCGCACATCGACGTCATGGTGACGATCGACGGGGAGCAGGCGAAGCGCTCGTACTCGGTCGTCGAGTCGAGCGACGACGGCAGCAGGCTGGTCATCTCGGTGTTCCGCGTGCCGCAGTCGCGCGGCGGGTCCATCGCCATGCAGGGGCTCGAGGTCGGCGACTCGCTGAGCCTCACCCAGCCGCTGCAGAACTTTCCGCTGCGCGTGGGGGCCGAACGCTACATCCTGCTCGCCGGTGGCATCGGCGTGACCGCGATCATCGGCATGGCCAGGGTGCTGCGCCGCCTCGGCGCCCGCTACACCCTCGTCTATGTGGGGCGCAGCCGCCCGGCCATGGCCTATCTGGAGGAACTGCAGCAGCAGCACGGCGAGAACCTGGTCGTGCACGTCGACGACGAGGGCAGCACCCTCGACGTGGACGGGCTGCTGGTGGGGCTGGATGCCAGCACCGAGCTGTACATGTGCGGGCCGATCCGGTTGATGGATGCCGTGCGTCGGCGGTGGCAGGATCACGGACTCGACCTACCGAACCTGCGCTACGAGACGTTCGGCAACAGCGGCTGGTTCGACCCGGAGGAGTTCACGGTGCGCATCCCGCGGCTCGGGGTCGAGGCGACGGTGGGCGCGGGGCGCTCCATGCTGGAGGCGCTCGAGGATGCCGGCGTCGACATGATGTTCGACTGCCGCAAAGGCGAATGCGGGCTCTGCGAGGTCAGGGTGCTCCAGCTCGACGGGGCGATCGACCACCGCGACGTCTTCTACAGTGAGCGTCAACAGCACGCCGCCGAGAAGATGTGCTGCTGTGTTTCGCGTGCCGTGGCGCGGCCGGCGGGTGGCGGCCGGGCGGTCGTGACCATCGAGGTCTCGTAGCCGCATCCCGCGCCGACGAAACCTCACCCGGGGCCACCCGACTGCTAGCTGACCCCACCGTTGATTCTTCGCGAGTTGCCCACTTCGGCCCCTGTTTCGCCCGGAAAGAGGGCAGAAGTGGGCAATTCGCCAGGAACGCCGGCGGCGACGCAGGCCGCCCACCGAGATCCGGCCGATCGGGTCAGACCTTGATGTGACCGGGCAGCATGCGGCGGGCCGCCTTGCGGGCGGGCTCCTCGATGAAGCGCCACAGCACCCACGCGAAGACCCAGGATGCCGCGATCACCAGGATGGCGATGATGGCCAGCCATGCGCCACTCGCGCCGCTGCGGTTGGTGAGTTCCAGACCGGCGCCGATGACGAGCGGATGCGAGAGGTACAGCGCGTACGACACCTTGCCCCCCAGCACCAGCGGTCGGGTGGCGAGAAGCCGCGCGAGCGGGTCGCGCCCGCAGACGGCGAGCGAGCCGATGAGCAGAACGAACAGCGGCAGCACGATGATCGTCTCGGTGGGCGCGATCTGGTCGACGCCGTTGTAGAACTGCTCCTGCCCGGGGCGCGGGAAGCGCAGCGGGTCGAACGCGGTCACCAGGTAGACGACGACGGCGATGGCGACGGCGGTGATCGTGGGGACAGGCAGGCGCGATGAGGTGCCGCGAAGCATCCGGTCTCTCAGATACACGGCGAGGATGGCGCCGATCCAGAACTCGGTGAGCACGCGCAGCGCGACGATGCCGCCCATGATCTCCCAGGCGTCGTTGCTGAACAGCAGGATCGTGTCGTCCTGCATGCCGGAGCCGACCACGATCATCGGCAGCGTCAGCAGCGCCATGACGATGAGCATGCCGCGTGGGCTGATGACCTTCGCGAAGCGGCCGAGCAGCAGCACGCCGCCGAGACCGAACGTGAGGTATGCCATCCATTCGGCGCTGATGGACCAGTCGAGGCCGTTCCAGTCGAGCACGTGCGGATACCAGGCGTGCACGAGCGTGAGATGCTGCACGAGCCGCGGCACATCGAGCTGCGCAAGGAACGCGGGGTTGCCCGTCGACCACGCCTGGAACAGGAAGTATGAACCGAACAGCATGAGCACGAACGCCGTCAGCGGCCACACGCGACCGATGCGCAGCCACAGGAATCCGAGGCTCTCGCGCCAGTCGTAGCGCTCGTTCATGGAGTCGAGGTGCGTGACGGTGAGAATGAAACCGCTCAGGATGAAGAACAGGTCGACACCCAGATAGCCGACATTCATGAGCGGCGCCAGCAGGTGCATGCCGGGGAAGGCATCCAGAAGCTCTGTACGGAAATGCCGCGTGAAGACCCAGAAGGCGGCCAGCGCCCGGATGCCGGTGAGCGGGGCGATGTAGAGCCGCTGCGGCGTGGTCGTGGGGCTGGCTGTCACCCGTGGAGTCTAGACGAAAGCGGTGTCACTGCACGGTCGCGGTGAGCCGCGCCAGGTTGTCGAGCAGCACGGAACGCGTCGGCCGCTTCTGCCACTCCTCGAGGGTCAGCTCGCGGCTGCGCTCCCGGTATGTGGCCTCCAGGTCGCGCAGATCGGAGACGAACCCGCGGCCGTGCACCATGACGGAGATCTCCAGGTTGAGACTGAAGGAGCGCATGTCCATGTTGCTGGAGCCGATCACGGCGACCTCGTCGTCGATCGTGAAATGCTTCGCGTGCAGCACTGTGGGGCTCTCGTAGAGGAAGATGCGCACGCCGGAGCGCAGCAGCGCCTCGTAGTAGCTGCACTGGGCGTGGTAGACGACCTTCTGGTCGGCGACCTCCGAGACATGGATCTGCACGTCGACGCCACTCTGAGCCGCCGTGGTGATCGCGTACAGCATCGACTCGTCGGGCACGAAGTAGGGGCTGGTGATGATGATCTTGTGCTGCGCCGCATAGATGAGGTCGTTGAAGAGACGCAGATTGTTCTCGCCCTTGAATGCGGGGCCGCTGGGCACCACCTGGCAGTCGAGGGTGCGCGCGGGGTTGCGGGATGACTCCGGGATGGTGCCGTCGAGCAGTTCGTCGGTCTCCGCATACCAGTCACTGAGGAAGAGCGCGTTGATGCCGAAGACGATGGGCCCCTCGAAGCGCACCATCAGGTCCTTCCAGTGCAGCCCGGCGCGCAGATTCTTGCGCTTGTTGTAGCTGGAGTCGATGAGGTTCTGCGAACCGGTGAACGCGACAGCGCCATCGATGACGAGAAGCTTGCGGTGGTTGCGCAGGTCGATGCGCTGGTATCTGCCCTTCCACGGCTGGATGGGCAGCATCAGATGCCACTCGACGCCGGCCGCCCTGAGCCTGCGCACGGTGCGCAGGTAGCCGGGGTAGCGCAGCGAGGCGATGTGGTCGAGCAGCACCCGCACGGTGACGCCGCGCTTCACGGCCGCCTCGAGCGCATCGAAGTAGGGGGCGGATGTCGGGTCGAGGTTCATGATGTAGAACTCGCTGTGCACGTAGCTGCGGGCCTCGTTCACGGCGGCGGTCATCGCCTCGATCGACTTCTCGTAGTCGGGCATCAGCTCGGCCGAGTTGCCGGAGACGAGCGGCATGGCGCCGAGCGCACGGTTGAGGGCGACGGATGTGTGCAGCCAGTCGGGCCAGTCCTCATCACGCACGGCCTCATCGAAGCCCTCTGTCGCCTCGTAGATGAGCTTGTTGATCTGCTCCTGCTTGGCGCGGCGCTTCTTGGGCAGCCTGTTGCTGCCCAGCAGCAGGAACAGGATGAAACCGAAATAGGGGATGAGGAAGATCGCGAGAAGCCATGCGGTCGCCGTCTGCGGCCGCCGGTTGAGGGGGACCACCAGCACCGCGACGATGCGGATCGCCAGATCGACGAGCACGAGCAGCACCACAATGAGGGTGCTGAACCAGCCCTCGCCCATGTCGGTCTACCTGAAGTTGACGAACTGGAGGTCGACGTCGAGGTCCGCGCCCTTGAGCAGCGCCATGGTGGCCTGCAGGTCGTCGCGGCTCTTGGAGCTGACCCGCAGCTCATCGCCCTGGATCTGGCTCTTCACACCCTTGGGGCCCTCATCGCGGATGATCTTGTTGATCTTCTTCGCATCATCCTGCGCGATGCCGTTCTTCAGGCCCGCCTCGATGCGGTACTCCTTGCCCGACGCGTACGGCTCGCCCGTGTCGAGGCTGCGCAGGCTGATGCCCCGCTTGATGAACTTCGACTCGAGAACCTCGAGAACCGCCTTGACCCGCTCCTCGGAGGAGGCCTTCATCAGCAGCTTCTCGCCGCTCCAATCGACCGATGCGCCCACATTCTTGAAGTCGTACCGCTGAGCGATCTCCTTCTGCGCCTGGTGGAGGGCATTGTCGGCCTCCATCTTGTCGACCTTGCTCACGATGTCAAACGTTGAATCTGCCATACGCCCATGCTACCGGCGGGCTCATAGAGTGCATCGCTAGGGTCGTGGGGTGCCCACATCTCCCCGCCCCTCCGACGACCAGCCCGACGGCGAGCGCTCGGGCCGCGCGGTCGACTGGACGGTGGTGGGCGCCATCTCTGCGGGTGTGGCGGCGCTCGCCGTGGTGGGGGTGCTCGTGTTCTTCGTCCTCGCGCCGAGGGGGGATGCCCCGGCACCGTCCGAGGGGCCCGTCGCGCCCGCCTATGCGGCACCTGCCGAGCTTCCGCCGGCTGCAGCCGTGCCGGGCCCGGGCGATGCCGGCACGGCCGACCCCGAGTGGGTCGCGCGCGTCGCATCCGTCGCAGGAATCCCGGAGAGGGCGCTCGCGGCCTATGCGGGCGCGGCGCGGTTCAAGGCCAGCGACCGGCCCGACTGCGGCCTCGGCTGGAACACGCTCGCCGCGATCGGCCTCGTCGAGAGCGACCATGGGCGCCACGGTGGTTCCGCGATCGGCGCAGACGGCACCGTCAGCCCGCCCATCATCGGAATCGCCCTCACCGGCGAGGGCACGGCCCACATTCCCGACACGGATGGCGGCCAGTTCGACGGCGACACCGAGTACGACCGCGCCGTGGGCCCCATGCAGCTGCTGCCGGTGACCTGGGAGAACTGGCACGTCGACGGCAACGCCGACGGAGTGCAGGACCCGCAGAACATCGACGACGCCGTCATCGCGGCAGCCAACTACCTGTGCCGGTCCAGCACCGACATGGTCGACGAAGACGGATGGCGTGCCGGCGTGCACGCCTACAACCGCTCAGACGAGTACGCGCACGCGGTGGCGGATGCCGCGAACCTCTACGTGGAGGCGGCCCGGCAGGTCGCCGGCTGACGCCCGCCGATCGAGGTGGTGCCGTCTCGAAACCCTCCGCTCGTTCACGCGGTTGCCGGCGGGTCACCCGCTGGTCGAGGTGGTGCCGTCTACGGCGCCAGTCTCGACACCGGGCTCGATCGCGGGTGAGGTTTCGAGACGCTCGTTCCTCGCTCCTCAACCAGCAGAACCCCAGCGGGTTGAGTAGCGAGGAACGAGCGTATCGAAACCCCTACTGCCGCGCGCTCTTCGGCCGCGCCGTGCTGGAGCGCACGATCAGCTCGTACGGCAGCGCCGTGTTGAGCGAACCGCGTGTGCGCTTGTCGGGGTGCAGCTGTTCCATGAGGATCTCGGCCGCGAGGCGCCCCTGCAGCTCGGGGAACTGGGCGACCGTGCTCAGCCCGAAGAAGTCGCTCAGCTCGTGGTCGTCGATGCCGATGATGGAGACGTCGCCGGGCACGTCGAGCCCCATGTCGCGGGCGGCGAGGATCGCTCCGATGGCCATCTCGTCGGATGCGGCGAAGATGGCGGTGGGCCGCTCGCGCGGGTTGCCGAGCAGCTGTTTCGCCGCGCCGTAGCCGCCCTCGATGGTGAAGTCGGCCGCCTGGAACAGGCCCGGGTTGACGGAGATGCCGACCGCCTCAAGCGCGCCCTCGTAGCCGATGCGCCGGTTGGTGGGCAGGTGGAAGTCGCGCTCGTAGTCCTTGGTGCCTCCGATGTGCGCGATGCTGCGGTGCCCGAGCGACAGCAGGTGCTCGGTGGCGAGCTGCGCCACCTCGACGTCATCGATGCTGAGCGTGCGCACGCCGGGCAGCGGGCCGCCGACGCCGACAACGGGTTTGCCCATGCCGAGCAGACCGGTGAGTTCACGCGGGGTGAGCTCCAAGGAGATGGCGATCACCGCATCCACGCGTTTGCGCAGCAGGAAGTGTTCGAACACGCTGCGCCTCTCGTCGCCGCCCCCGCCCAGGTTGTAGAGGGTGAGGTCGTAGCCGTGGCTGAGCAGCGCGCTCTCCGCGCCCTCGAGCACGGAGGAGTAGAACCATTTGGTGAGGAAGGGAATGACGACGCCGATGTTGCGGGTGCGGCCGGTGGCGAGGCTGGATGCGTTCGAGCTGACCACATATCCGAGCTGTTTTGCGGCGGCGACGACGGATGCGCGGGTCTTCTCCGACACGTTGCCTTTGCCGCTGAGGGCACGTGACACCGTCGCCGTGCTCACGCCGGCGAGATCGGCAACAGCCTGAATGTCGGACATGGCACCTTCCCTGCTCAACGCCGATCCTATTGTGCCGCCCGCCTTGCGACTGCGGGCGGGCATCCGGGCCTCGTGTGGGTGACCGGATGCGCGGGGCTGCCAGGTGTCAGCAGCAGGCCCCAACACCCTGTATTCTGTCGTGAGCGCCTTCGATCAGATGACTACATGTGGTCGGAGGAGCGGGGCAAGTTACCCAAGCGGCCAAAGGGATCTGACTGTAAATCAGACGGCTCAGCCTTCGTGAGTTCGAATCTCGCACTTGCCACTGCAGTAGACGTAAGGGCTCCAGCCGGATCGGCTGGAGCCCTTCGTCGTTGCCACTGCGGGCGTGCCGCAGAACTCGCATGTGCGTTATAAGTCACAAAAAGCGTTGTGCGCTATAAGTCACATCGGCTAAAGTGACGTATAAGTCACAGGAGGCGATATGCGGGTCAGAGCAGCAAGCGACTTCGGTGCGCTGGTCGCAGAGCGAAGAGAAGCCTTGGGGCTGACGCAGGCCGAACTCGCGGGGCGTGCGGGCGTTGCGCGCGAATGGTTGGTGCGACTCGAGAACGGAAAACCCACGGTCACGGTGCACCGGCTGCTGCGCGTCCTCCGGGAGCTCGGTCTCGAAGTGACCGTGGCCGCAGCCGAGGTCGACAAGTGAGCGACGGGCTGAGCGTCTATCTCGACGGGACGCATATCGGAACCCTTGCCCAGAGCGTCGGCGGGGCAATCACGTTTGCCTACAACGACGACTACCGCCGTTCGCGCGCGGCCACTCCGCTCTCGCTGTCCATGCCCTTGGTGCGTGCAGCGCACAAGAACAAGCAGGTGCGCGCCTACCTTCAGGGGCTGCTGCCCGACAGTGATGGGCGTCTCGCTGAGCTGGGCCGCGAGCATCATGTTTCGCCGAGCAACCCGTTTGCCCTTCTGTCGCACGTCGGACGCGACGCAGCCGGTGCGGTGCAGATCCTCCCAGTGGGCGAGGGCAGCCCGGATGCGGCACAACGTCAGGGGGACATCGCAGAACTCGATGACAGTCAGTTCGGCGCCGTTGTCGCTGATGTCATAGCGAACAGAGATACCTGGGGTCGACGCGAAAGCAACGCCAGGTGGAGCCTTCCGGGCGCGCAGCCGAAGGTCGCACTGTTCCGAACATCCGATGGCACTTGGGCCGTCCCCAACGATTCGACGCCGACGACGCACATCATCAAACCGGCAGTGCCGCCGTACTCGAGCCACCACATCAACGAGTTCATGACGATGTCTGCGGCCAGACATCTTGGGCTGAGAGTCGCCACCGACTTCATGATCGAAACGGATCGCGGTGACCACGCATTCGTTTCAGAACGCTATGACCGCGTCGAGCAGGATGGCCGCTGGGTGCGCCTCCACCAAGAGGACTTCTGTCAAGCCATGGCGGTTCCGCCCCTCCTCAAATATCAGAAGGATGGCGGGCCGAGCATCAAGCAGATTGCCCGGCTCTTCCAAGGGCTCCCGGATGCTGAAGACCGGCGAGTCAACGCGCGCCGCTTCTACGACGCCATCGTTTTCAACCTCGCAGCTCAGGGCACCGACGCGCACGCCAAGAACTACTCATTCATGCTCGACGGCGACCGAGCATCCATGGCACCTCTCTATGACCTGGGCAGCCACGCACCATACCCGAGCAGAGGCAACGCACCGCTGGAGTTGTCGATGTCGATCGACGGGGAATACCGGATGCGGGCAGTCGGCATTGAGGCGTTGGTGAAGGTCGGGGTCGGGTTGGGGCTCGACAAGGACGAGGCGCACGATCGCGTTGTGGAGCTGACGGCCGGGATTGTCGACGCCTATCGGCAGGCTGCCGATGACGCGCGTGCTCGGCTCGGCAACAACGAGTTCATCGGCGAGCTGGTCGACAGCATCGAGAACTACGCCACCGAGCGAGGCTGGTACGACAAGCCCTTCCGCACCTGACTGTGCCCGCTCGGGGCGTGCGCGCCCGTTCGAGCAGGGGCCCACGCCCCGAGCGGGCACACACACCCGCAGTTACCCCGCGACGGGCTCGCCTTCCGCCCGCAGAGCATCCGCTTCGTCCCAGTTGCTGGGGCCGTCGGCGAAGGCACCGCGGTAGGCGGATGCGGGGTGGCGCTCGTTGAGGCGGGCGTCGCCGAAGAGCTTCTCGCGCAGGGTGCCCGGGGCGTACTCCGACTGGGCGAGGCCGCGCTCGCGCAGCACCGGCAGCACCTTGTCGGCGAACTCGACGAAGGAACCGGGGAGCACCCAGTTGATGACGTTGATTCCGTCGGCTCCGGCATCCTGCCATTCCTGCAGGTGGTCGGCGATCTGCTCGGGCGTGCCGATGACGCGGTTCACGTTCGCGCGCTGCCGCACCAGGTCGCCCAGTGTCGGCTCGTGGTCGGGGAATGCGAGGTACGCCCAGTCGATGAAGCCTTTGGCGGTGTTCGTGTCGAGGTCCTTGAGGAGGGTGTTCTCGTCGTACACGCGACCCGTCTTGTCGACGAACGCCGAATGCGCCAGGAAGCCCTCGATGCTCACGTACTCGTCGTACTCGGCAGCCTTCGCGAGGGCCTCCTCCTCGGTGTCTCCGATGATGAAGCTCAGGCCCGGGAAGAACTTGATGTCCTCCGGCTTGCGACCGTACTTGACGGCGAGGGCGCGGGTCGCCGCGATCTGCTGCTTCGCGATGGCCGGGGTGGGCGCGATGATGAACACGGCTTCGGCGTTGCGGGCGGCGAAGTCGGCGCCCGCCCCCGACGAGCCCGCCTGGAAGAGCAGCGGGGTGCGCTGCGGTGAGGGCGACGGCAGGTGCGGGCCCTCGACCCGGTAGCGCGGACCCTCGTGGTAGATCTTGTGCACCTTCGACGCGTCGGCGTAGACGCCGGCCTCCTTGTCCTTCAGCAGCGCACCCTCATCCCACGATCCCTCCCACAGCTTGTAGGTGACGTCGACGTATTCGTCGGCCCAGCGGTACCGCTCGGCGTGGTCGGTCAGCTGCTGCAGGCCGTAGTTGCGTGCGCCGTTGTCCTGCGTGCCCGTGACGATGTTCCAGGCGACTCGACCGTTCGAGATGTGGTCGAGGGTGGAGATCTGCCGGGCGAAGTTGAACGGATGATTCTGCATGACGTTCGAGGTGAGGGCCAGGCCGATGTTCTTGGTGGTGACGGCGAGGGCCCCGAGCAGCACGGTCGGGTCATTGCTGGGGATCTGCAGGCCGTGCCGCACATACGTCTCGTAGTCGGCATCCGAATCGCCATAGAGGCCGGAGACATCGGCGAAGAACATGGCGTCGAACTTGGCGTCCTCGAGGATGCGCGCGAGGTCGATCCAGGTGTTCACATCGTTGAACTCGGTCTGGCCTGCGTCGGGGCGCCGCCACTGGCCGTGCTGGATGTGCGAGTTCGTGTTCATGACGAACGCGTTGAAGTGGAGGGGCTTGCTCATGGTCTTCCTTCTGTGGTGGCGGTGAGGATGGGCGGGGCACTCAGGGTGGGCAGGGCGCTGAGGAGCTGCTGCGTGTACGGATGCTGTGGGCTGGCAAAAACAGACCCGGCGGCCCCGCTCTCGACCACGCGGCCGTCCTTCATGACGAGCACGCGGTCGCTCATGTGGCTGATGACGCCGAGGTCGTGCGAGATGAAGAGGTAGCTGAGCCCGAATTCGCGTTGCAGGTCGACGAGCAGGTCGAGGATCTGAGCCTGGATGGAGACGTCGAGAGCCGAGACGGCTTCGTCGAGCACGATGACGGAGGGGGAGGGGGCGAGCGCCCTGGCGATGGCGATGCGCTGCCGCTGCCCGCCGGAGAGCTGCTGCGGGAACCGCCCGAGGATGGCGGGGGTGAGCCCGACCTGTTCGATGAGGGCGTGCACACGTTCGCGTTTCTGCGCCGCCGTCGGGTGGTGTGCGTGCGGCACGCTGTCGAGCAGGATGCGTTCGGTGTTCCAGCGCGGGTCGAAGGAGCTCAGCGGGTCTTGGTAGACGACGGAGATCGCGCCCCGCAGTCGCCGCCGCCGGGTCTCGGGGATGCGCAGCCAGTCTTCGCCGAGCAGTGTCACGTCTCCGGAGTCGGCGGCTTCGAGGGCGACGGCGATGCGCGCGGTCGTGCTCTTGCCTGAGCCGGATTCGCCCACGATGCCGAGCGTCTCGCCGCGGTGCAGGGCGAAGGAGACGTTGTCGACGGCGGTCGTCGTGGTGCCGTCGGGGGTGGTGAAGCGCTTCACCAGGTTGCGCGCCTCGAGCAGTGGCCCGGTGGAGGCGGGCCGGTCGCCGATGTGTTCCGGCGTGTGCGTGGGGCGGATGCGCGGTTCCGGTGCGAGCCGTCGGCCGCGCGTGTCCGCGCCCGGCACGGCGCTGATGAGCCGCTTCGTGTACGGATGCTCCGGCGCGTTCAGGATCTGCTGGGCCGGCCCCTGCTCGACGACTTCGCCGCCGCTCATGACGAGGATGTGGTCGGCGAGGTGCGCCACGACGGAGAGGTCGTGGCTGATGAGCACGATGGAGACGCCGCGCTGCTTCATCTGCTCGAGCAGCTGCAGCACCTGCGCCTGCACGGTCACGTCGAGCGCGGTCGTCGGCTCGTCGGCGATCACGATCTCGGGGTCGAGCGCGATGGCCGAGGCGATGAGGGCGCGCTGGCGCAGGCCGCCCGAGAGCTGGTCGGGGCGTTGGCGCGCGCGGTTGTGCGGCGACGGCACGCCCACGGCGGTGAGCAGCTCGACGACCTTCTCGCGGCGGGAGGCGCGGTCGCCCCAGCCGTGCAGCGTGAGCGCCTCCTCTATCTCTTTGCCGACCGGGCGCAGCGGATCGAGCGAGACGAGGGCATCCTGCAGTATGAAGCCGACCTCTTTACCCCGGATGCCGCGCCACTGCCGTGCCGACAGCGCACGCACATCGTGGTCGTGCAGCGTGAGCTCATCTGCGCTCACCCGGGCGCCGCGGCCGGTGAGCCCGACGAGGGTGCGGGCCGTCACCGATTTGCCCGAACCTGATTCGCCGACGAGGGCGACGCACTGGCCCGGCTGCAGGTCGAAGGAGACGTCCTTCACGATGGGGCGCGGTCCGGTGTCGCTGTCGAATGCCACTGACAGGTTGCGCACGCGCAGGCGCGGCCGGAACCCGGGCAGCTCGTCGATCGCGGCGGCGAGGTCGGGGCCTGCGGCATCCTGGGCCGTGGCATCCGTCTGGATGATGCTCATCGCTTCTCCCCTTTCTCGAGGAACGTCTGCAGGTGGCGGCCGAGGGTTGTCGTGGTCAGGGCGAGCACCACGATCACGAGGCCGGGGATGACGGTGAGCCAGCCGGCGACCGTGACGTAGCCGCGGCCCGCGTCGAGCAGCGCGCCCCATTCGGCTGCGGGCGGCGCGATGCCGAGACCCAGGAACGACAGGCTCGACGCCCACACGATCGACTGGCCGATCGAGAGCGCGAACACCGCCACGAGTGGTCGCAGCGAGTTCGGCAGGATGTGCTGGCGCAGGATGCGCGCCCGGGAGTGGCCGAGCGCGACGGCCGCCTCGACGTAGGGCGAGCCCTTGGCGCTGAGGATCTGGCCGCGCACCATGCGCGCGTAGCCGGGCGCGGTTCCGATGCCGACCGCGAGGATCAGCGTGAGGATCGACGGCCCCAGCACCGCGATCAGCAGCAGCGACAGCAGCAGCGCGGGGAACGCGAACGCCACCTCGAGCAGCCAGCCCACGGCCGCCGCGGTCACACGGTTGCCGAGCGCGGCGAGCGTGCCGAGCAGCACCGCGAAGCCGAGGCTCACCGCGGCGGCGCCGATGCCGATGCCGAGCGATGCGGATGTCCCGTGCACGACACGAGAGAAGAGGTCGCGGCCGGCCTCGTCGGTTCCGAACCAGTGCGCGCCCGTCGGCGGCTGCAGCGTGTTCGCGAGATCCATGCTGAATGGCCCCTGGCTCGCCAACAGCTGCGGCCAGAGCGCGGCGAGCGCGAACAGCACGGTCGCGGCGAGGGCCGCGTAGAGGTCCCACGGCGTGCGGCGCAGGCGGGCGGATGCCGTGGGTCGCGCCGTCGCGGCGGTGGTCGTGGTCATGACGCCCCCCTCAGGCGCGGGTCGACGAGCGCGTAGGCCACGTCGACGAGCAGGTTCGCGAGCACGTAGAAGGCGGCGATGAGCATGACGATGCCGATCACGACGGGCATGTCCTGGCTGCTCACCGCGGTGACCAGCACCTGGCCGATGCCGGGCCGCGCGAACACGGCCTCGACGACGACGGCACCCGAGATGGTGGCGCCGAGCGCCCAGCCGGAGAGGGTGATGCCGGGCAGTGCGGCGTGCCTCAGCACATGTCGCAGCCGGATCCCCAGGTCGGTCATGCCGCGCATGTGCGCGCTCAGCACGAAGGGCGCGTCGAGTGCGCGTTCGAACTCGGTGCGCGTGGCCTGGCCGAGGAAGCCGGCCAGCGGGATGGCCAGCGTCAGCGCGGGCAGCACGAGCCCCACGGCCCCGGTGCCGCCGATCACGGGGAACCACCCCAGCGACAGTGCGAACACGAGCAGCAGGATGATGCCGAGCCAGTAGTGCGGAAGGCCGGCGGCGACCGTGTCGAAGAAGCTCCCGACGGCGCGCACCGCGGGGCCCCGCCCGGCCGTGAGGGTGACCCAGACGACCATGATGATCCAGGCGAACACGATGGCCGTGAGCGTGAGCACGATCGTCGCGCCCAGCTGCTCACCGATGATCGCGAACACCGGCCTGTGCTGCTGGTACGAGGTGCCCAGGTCGCCGACCACGAGCCCCTTCAGATAGTTCAGGTACTGCACGATCAGCGGGTCGTGCAGGTGGTATTCGGCATTGATGGGCGCGAGCTCGTCTGCGGTGCGCCGGATCGCCTGGCCCGCCCGGATGTTCAGAATCACCGTCGCGCGGTCGCCCGGCAGCGAGGCCTGGGCGAAGAAGGCCGCAGTGGCCGCACCGAACAGCACGAGGGCGGCGCTCATCACCCTGCCCGCTACGAGCCGCAGCGCAGCCCGGCCCCGCGGGGGTGCCGCGGTCTCCTGATCGACCGGCGCCGAGGCATCCGGCTCGCCCTCGCCGAATGACGTGTGGTTCTCACTGAACGAAGTACGCGTCATAGAACGTCGGCCCTCCCTGTGCGTTCTCCTGCCAGACACCCTTGAGCGAGGGCGACACGGCGAGCGTGGAGAGTCGGTCGTAGACGCCGATCGCGAGCGCATGCTCGGCGATGTACTCCTGGGCCTGCCCGTAGAGCGCGTTCTGCCTGTCGACATCCGGCTCGGAATTGGCCTCGAGGATGATGGCCTGCAGCTCCGGGTAGTCGGTGAACGAGGCGTTCCAGTTGCTGGGCTTGCCGTCCGCGCCGGCACCCCAGTTGATCTGCAGGATGCCCGCCGTGACGGCAGTCCAATAGCCCGGGTAGATATCACGCTCGTCGGGCTTGCTGTACGCCCCCGCGAACGCCTCAGCCTGCGGCACCGGAATCAGTTCGACCTTGAAACCGGCCGCCTTCGCCTGCTCCTGCACGCCCTGCAGGATCGCGGCGCCGTCGGCGTTGATGATCGAGCCGGCGGAATAGGGGAGTGTGATCTCGAGGGTCTCGCCATCCTTGACGCGGTAGCCGTCGGCATCCGTCTTCGTCCAGCCTGCCGCGTCGAGCAGCTCTGCCGCCCTGTCGACATCCTGGCTGTACCAGTCGGCCGCCTTCTGGCTGTAGCCGGGCGTCGTCTGGCTGACGCCGCCGTTGCCCTCATAGGGGATGACGCCGCGGCCGATCGACTCGACGATCTGCTTGCGGTCGAGCGCGTAGGCGAAGGCCTGCCGCACACTCTCGTCGGTGAACGGGCCCTGCGCGGTGTTGAACGTCAACTGCTGGGGGCGACCCGGCGTCACATACCTCTCCAGCTGGAAGCCGGCATCCTTCGCCCCCTGCCACTGCACGGCCGGCACGTCGTAGATGGCGTTGAGCTCGCCGCTCTTGAGGGCGGCGACGCGCGTGGTGGCGTCGGCGATGAACTTCCAGCGCAACTCCTCGACGTAGGCGGCACCCGTGTGCTGGGCATTCGCCGGCGGGGAGGTGTAGTCGTCGTTGCGCTTGAGCACGATCTCCTGGCCGCGATCCCAGTGGTCGACGATGAACGCGCCCGAACCGATCGGTGCGGCGCAGTTCTCCTCGGCGGTGCGCTCGGTGAGCGCCTTCTGCGACTGGATGCCGAAATAGCCCTGCGTGAGAGTGTCGGCCAGGCGCGGGTACGGCTGGGAGAGATCCACCTGCACGGTCAACTCGTCGACGGCCTCCGCCGACTCGTAGTAGCCGCCGAGCCAGGCCAGCGCCGTGCTGTTGCCGCCCTGATTGACCCAGTAGTCGAAGTTGTAGGCCACGACATCCGCCGTCAGATCGCTGCCGTCGGTGAACTGCACGTCGGGCTTGAGCTGGAACGTCCAGTGCAGACCGTCATCGGAGACGCCCCACTCCTCCGCCAGCCACGGAACAACCTCATGGTTCTCGTCAAGCGAGACGAGACTGTCGAGCACGTTGTAGCTGAGATACGCCTGCTCGATCCAGCCGCCGAACACGCACGCCGGCTCCTGCTGGTGGCCGTAGACGATCGTGCCGCCCTCGACGCGCTGCGCATCGCTCGCGGGCTGACCTGCCGCTCCCGCCGCGCATCCGCTCATCGCCAGCATCCCGACAGCGCTCACGGCGATGAGTGGGAGCAGCTTCGACGATATGCGACGCATGAGGGGCCTTTCGGATGGATGACGGGAGAAGGAATGCAACGGAGCCTATGGGCGCATCCGCGGGGCCTGAGAAACGTGACCGGATGTGACAAATAGCGCAACACGGCGACACATTTCGGAGCGCATGCGGGCGCTTTCGGGCGCTTTCGGGCGGGTTCTGCAGGGGTGCTCCTCGCCGACCTCGCCTGTTCCTCTGCCTGCGGCTGTGGTTTGTCGCGACGGCGGCAGAACATTCTGCAGCCGTCGCGACAAACCACAGCCGTCGAGGGGGTGATGGCGGATGGCGGGGACGAGCGGGCGGGCGGGCCCGGCGAGGGCGGTGCGAGGATGGGGGCATGACCGTAACCGTCTCGAACGCCGAGCTTCTCGACCTGGCCCGCACCGTCGCATCCGCCGCCGCAGATCTTGCGCGCACGCGTCGCAGCGAAGGCGTCAGCGTCGCCGCGAGCAAGTCGACGACGGAGGACATCGTCACGCACGCCGACCGCGAGACAGAGGCGCTCATCAGACGGATGCTGGCCGAGGCGCGCCCCGACGACGGCTTCTTCGGCGAGGAGAGCAGTGCCGCGAAGGGCAGCAGCGGCCTCACCTGGGTGGTCGACCCGATCGACGGCACCGTCAACTACCTCTACGGCATCCCGCAGTACGGCGTCAGCATCGCCGTCGTCGAGGGCGAACCCGAGCCGCTCAGCTGGACGGCGCTCGCCGGCGTCGTCGTCGCGCCCGCGCTGGGCGAGACGTTCACGGCGGCGCGGGGAGGCGGCGCGTTCCTGAACGGCGAACGCATCCGCGTGAACCCCGCGCCCGAGCCCGGGCAGGCGCTCATCGGAACAGGCTTCGGGTATCAGGCGGATGTTCGCAGGCGGCAGGCCCGCATCGTCACAGAACTCATCGGCAGCGTCCGTGACATCCGGCGCATCGGGGCGGCATCCATCGACCTGTGCAATGTCGCCTGCGGGCGGCTCGACGGTTACTACGAGCGCGGCCTGCAGCCGTGGGATCACGCCGCCGGCGCGCTCATCGCGGCCGAGGCGGGCGCCCTCGTGACCGGTGGCGGTGGGGTTGCGGCCTCTGCGCAACTGCTCATAGCGGCGGATGCTCCGCTGGCCGCCTTTCTTGAGAAGGCCCTGTTAACTTCGGCGGAATCGCAGATCTGACTGGCCATATCGGGGCGGCGGGGATACTCTCGATAAGTTGCCCCTTACGCAATATCGTTATCTCGTTGTAATATCTGAACGTTGTCGGACCAGTCAACCCGAAACTGAGCTGGTCATCTGTTGTAGGAGTTATTTCATGTCCCGAGCGCTTACCGGCGTTACGCCAGAGCCGGAAAACGTGTAGTGGCGCGCTCGATCAAGAAGGCGCACGACGCCCAGACGCCCCGCCGCTCCGGCCGCCGTTCGGCCGACCGCCCCGCACAGCAGGCCCCCAGCACCCCGGCATTCGGCATCGACGAACTGCTCGCAGGAACCTCCGCCAGCCAGACCCCGACCGCGTCGATCCCCATCCCCTCCGCTCCCGTCACGGTGAGCGCCGAGGCAGCCGCATTCGCGCAGGCCGCCTCCGTCGACGGCCCGTCGGCCCGTGGGCGCCGCGCCGCCGCCGCTCCCTCGCGCCGCGCCGCACGCTCCTCCCGATCTGCCCGCGACGAGCGCGCACCCCGAGCTGAGCGTGCACCCCGTTCTGCCCGTGAGCAGAAGGCGGCTCGCGCGCAGAAGGCCTCGCGCATCCGTAGGTCCGGTGGCACCGCGAAGGTGAAGGGCATCACGCCCCGCCGCTTCGTGCGCCAGCTCGTCAGCATCGGCGCCATGGCCGGTGTCGCAGCGCTCCTCGTCTCCACCTCGCTGCCGGCCAGCGCCTTCTACACGCCGGAGGGTGACGGTTCGCTCGCCGTGGCGAACATCGCTTCGTCGGCCGCCGAGACGCAGGATATTCAGTCGATGGTCGTCAACGCGGCCGCAGCCGACGCAGCAGCGTCCTCCGCTCCCGTCGCGCGCGACAACTACGAGGCGAAGACCTTCCAGCAGCAGATCATCCAGTCGCGGGTCAACCCGAACTTCTACTACACGAACAACCCGAACGGCAGCATCCAGTGGCCGTTCCCCGGCACCGTGCCGATCACCTCCGGCTTCGGGCCGCGCGCAGTCTGCTCCTACTGCTCCACCTACCACCTCGGCATCGACTTCACGCCAGGAGCGGGCACGCCCATCCAGGCGATCACGGCCGGCACCGTCAGTGACATCGTGCTCGGCGGCGGCCTCGGCAACCACGTCGTCATCGACCACGTCGTCAACGGCCAGCTCGTGCAGAGCGTCTACGCGCACATGGCGTGGGGCTCCATCCAGGTGGCCGTCGGCCAGCAGGTCGAGGTCGGCACGATCGTCGGTGCGGTCGGCAGCACGGGTGCTTCCACCGGCGCGCACCTGCACCTCGAGGTCCACGTCGAGGGAACCCCGGTCGACCCGTTCGCCTGGCTGAAGGCCAACGCAAACTGATCCCCCGGGGCTAGCCGGGTGGTGCGTGACCCCTGAAAGGGGTTATGCGGAACGTGCTTCGTGGTCTACAGTTTATTGATCCGTTACATTGCGTGAGTCGTGATGTGACGAATCCCATATTTCAGCAGCGGGCTTACCCGAGGCGCTGCGTGTAGGAGCTTCCACATGACTCGAGCCACGAACGGCATGCAGAATGCCGCCCCCGTGGACCCTCGAAAATCGGGGAGCAACACGTCCGTCCAGGCGAGCTCGCGCCGCGCGCTCCGCGAGAGCCGCCGCCGCAGCCCCCTGGCCGCCGTCGGAACTGCGCTGTCATCGGCGGCTGACCGGGTATCGGCTGGCGTCCCCGCGATTCGTCGCCCCACGCAACCGGTTCCCGCCCTCCCGCGCGCCGCAACATCCGGTGCGCGCTCCCGCGTGCGCTCCATCATGCACGGCCTCACCAGCGTGGGCGCGATGGCCGGCGTCGCCGCACTCCTCGTCTCCACCTCGATCACGGGCGGAGCATTCACCCCGGTCGAACTGGCAGAGGCCGCACAGGGCCCTGTGGCGGATGTCGCAGCGGCAGAGGTGCAGTCGCTGGGCGTCGTCTCCGAGACGGCAGCGGTTCTGCCCGAGCTGACCCGCGACACCTACGCCGCGACAGCGTACGTGAAGCCCGTCACGCGATTCGTCGCACCGTCATACGCATACACGAACAACCCGACCGGCAGCATCCAGTGGCCGTTCCCCGGCACCGCCCCGATCACGTACGGCTTCGGCCCCCGCGCCGCCTGCTCCTACTGCTCGACCTTCCACCTCGGGCTCGACTTCGTGCCCGGCGCCGGCACCCCCATCCAGGCGATCGCCGACGGAACCGTCGTACTCGTCGACACGGGCGGCAGCAGCTACGGCAACCACGTCGTCATCCAGCACAATGTGAACGGCCAGATCGTGAAGAGCCTCTACGCGCACATGGCGTGGGGCTCCATCCAGGTCGCCGCCGGCCAGCAGGTCACCACCGGCACCATCGTGGGTGCCGTCGGCAGCACGGGCGCCTCCACGGGAGCGCACCTGCACCTCGAGGTGCACGTCGAGGGCACCGCCGTCGACCCGTACGCCTGGCTCAGCGCAAACGCAGGCTAGCGAGGCTCCCCGCGGGTTGCTCGCGGGTGAGGTTTCGAGACGACCTCGTTCCTCGGTCTCCTCAACCTGCGGGCACACCGCGGGTTGAGGGGCGAGGAACGAGCGTCTCGAAACCCTGACCTGTGATCGGGCTCTGCCTCAGGCTTCCAGCCACACAGTCGTGTCGCCGGGGAGCCGGCCGTCGGCGTCGAGCTCACCCGAGCTGAGAAGCACGGCCCCCGCGGGGAGGGCGACGGGCTGCTCGCCCGTGTTCGCGATCACGGTGACGCCTGCGGTGCGCAGCGCGACCACAGCATCCGAATAGCCGTCAAGCCATTCGAGCGTGGAGAGCCCGAGGCTGCGATCGGCGCGCAGCGTGAGGAGCGTGCGGTACAGCTCGAGCGTCGAACCGCCGACGCCACGCTGCTCCGCGCGCGCGAATGCACCCCATCCGGCCGGCTGCGGCAGCCAGCTCTCGCCGGTGTCGTTGAAGCCGTTGGCCGGGGCATCCGACTCCCACGGAATCGGCACGCGGCACCCGTCACGCCCGTAGCGCTCACCGTTCGTGCGGAACCAGGTGGGGTCCTGCCGGGCGCTGTCGGGCAGGTCGACGACCTCGGGCAGGCCGAGCTCCTCACCCTGGTAGATGTACGCGCTGCCCGGCAGGGCCAGCATGAGTGCGCTTGCAGCCCTGGCGCGCCGCAGCCCGATCACAGGGTCGGGCAGGCCCTTCGTCTTGGGGCCGATGCCGTCACCCTGCAGATTCTCGGCGGTGAGCGCGAGGCGGCTGGCGTGGCGCACCACATCGTGGTTGCTGAGCACCCAGGTGCTGGGCGCGCCGACCCCTCCGAAGGCGTCGAGTGAAGCGTCGATGACGGTGCGGAGCGCGGATGCCTCCCACGGCGTCTCGAGGTAGGCGAAGTTGAATGCCTGGTGCATCTCGTCGGGGCGCACCCACTGGGCGATGCGGCCCAGCGGATCGACCCACGCTTCGGCCGCGAGCACGCGCTCGCCCTCGTAGCTGTCGAGCAGTGCGCGCCATTCGCGGTACACCTCGTGCACGCCGTCCTGACCCCAGTAGGGCGCCAGCGGCACCGGCTCGTCGGTGATCGCGGAGCCGCCGCCCATGCTGCCGGCGTCGGCGGGGGGAGTCCAGTCGGGCAGGCCGTCGGCCTTGACAAGCCCGTGGGCGACGTCGACCCTGAAACCGTCGACGCCGCGGTCGAGCCAGAAGCGCAGCACGTCGAGGAACTGCTCGTGCACCCGGCGGTTGCTCCAGTCGAAGTCGGGCTGGGAGGAGTCGAAGAGGTGCAGGTACCACTGGCCGGGTGTGCCGTCGGCTTCGGTGATGCGCGTCCAGGCGGGGCCGCCGAAGACGGACTGCCAGTTGTTCGGCGGCAGCTCACCGTGCTCGCCGGTGCCCTCACGGAACAGGTAGCGGCCGCGCTCCTCAGAGCCGGGGCTGGCGGCCAGCGCGGCCTGGAACCAGCGATGCTGATCGGAGGAGTGGTTCGGGACCAGGTCGATGATGACCCGGATGCCGAGCTGCCGGGCCTTGTCGAGCATCCGGTCGAAGTCGTCGAGGGTGCCGAACAGCGGGTCGACGTCGCAGTAGTCGGCCACGTCGTAGCCGGCGTCCTTCTGCGGGGAGGTGTAGAACGGCGACAGCCAGATGGCGTCGACGCCGAGCTCCTTCAGAGAGTCGAGTCGGCCGGTGATGCCGGGCAGGTCGCCGACGCCGTCGCCTGAGGCATCGGCGAAGGAGCGCGGGTAGATCTGGTAGATGACGGCGGTGCGCCACCATTCGTCACCGGGGGTTGCGGGCACGACGGATGCATCGATGTTCTGGCTGGACATGATCGAAAGACTAGCTCACCAACGGCACAGATGTAAGCGATTGCATTTGGTCTCGATCTGGTGAACAAAGGATGGGAGGGGAACAAAGTGTTTGGCAATGTGGCGTTGAGCAGGTAAGAATGTAAGCGCTTGCACTCCTGTGCGGCGTAACCAAGAGATCGATCTCCCTCCTCATCACATTCTTCGACGGGCGCATGCCCGCCGAAAACCCAGGCTGGGCGGTCGCTTTACTACGAAAGGCGACACCAATGAAGGTGAAAACTCGCAGCATCATCACAGCCGGCGCACTCGCCGCGACTGTGGGCCTGGCACTCGTCGGATGCTCATCCGACAACGGCGACGGAGGCGACGGCGCGAACAACTCGACCACCGCCCTGACCGTCTGGGTCGATGCGGAGCGCGTCGACGCCCTCAAGGACGTCGCAGCCGCATACAAGGACAAGACCGGCATCGAGGTGAAGCTCGTCTCCAAGGACACCGCCAAGATCAAGGATGACTTCCTGCAGCAGGTTCCGACCGGCAAGGGCCCCGACATCACCATGGGCGCCCACGACTGGCTGGGCGAGCTCGTCACCAACGGCGTCGTCTCGCCGATCGAGCTGGCCGACAAGGAGGGTGACTTCCTCGAGGTCGCCTATGCCGCCTCGACCTATGAGGGCAAGCAGTACATGCTGCCGTACGCGGTCGAGAACATCGCGCTGCTGCGCAACGCCGACCTCGTGCCCGAGGCCGTCGGAACCTTCGACGAGATGATCGCCGCCGGCACTGCCGCCGGCGTCACCCCCTTCGTCGTGCAGCAGGGTCCCGAGAGCGACCCGTACCACCTGTACCCGTTCCAGACCTCCTTCGGAGCCCCCGTCTTCAGTAGTGACGAGAACGGCTACGACGTGAGCGACCTGCAGATCGGCAACGCCGGCGGCATCGAGTACGCCAACTGGCTGGCAGCGCAGGGTGCCGCGGGCACCATCAACACCGAGGTGACCGGCGACATCGCCAAGGAGCAGTTCACGACCGGGCAGGCTGCCTTCTGGCTGACCGGCCCGTGGAACGTCGGCGCCGCCCTCGACGCGGGCATCAACGTCGCCGTCGACCCGATCGTCACCCCCGGTGCAGAGGCTGCCCAGCCGTTCGCCGGCGTGAAGGGCTTCTTCCTGAGCGAGCAGAGCAAGAACAAGGTCGCCGCGAACGACTTCCTCGTCAACTACCTGGCGACCGAGGATGTCCAGACCGCGCTCTTCGAGTCGGGCAACGTGCTCCCCGCACTGGCCAGTGCGGCCGACGCCGCATCGAACGACCCCATCGTCGGAGGCTTCCGCCTCGTCGGCATGGACGCCGTTCCGATGCCCGCCAGCCCGGCCATGGGTGCCGTCTGGCAGTTCTGGGGAATCGCCGAGGCAGCCATCCTGAACGGCGCCGACCCGGCCGCCACCTGGGAGAAGCTCGCCGCTGACGTGCAGGGCGCGCTCGACAAGTAGCAGTCAGGCGGGTTGAGTGGCAATGGCGCGCAGCGGCATTGCCACTCGACCCGCTGTTCACCAGAACGCGAGAGAGTGACCCCATGACAGACAGAGTGGTCCAGACGAGCAAGCGCTCGAAGCAGGCTGCGCGCATCGCGGATGCGGCATCCGGCGGCATCAGGATGATCCTGCTCAAGATCGTGCTGCTCGGCATCGTCGACGCGATCGCCGTCTACGCGCTCTTCGTTCTCGCACTCTCCGACGAGTGGCTGATCGCGTCGCTTGTCGCGGTCGTCACCCTCGTCGTCAACTGGATCTACTTCTCGAAGCGCAAGCTGCCCGCGAAGTACCTCACGCCGGGCGTGCTGTTCCTCATCGTCTTCCAGATCTTCGTCATCGGCTACACCGGCTACATCGGCTTCACCAACTATTCGACCGGTCACAACAGCGACAAGGCGCAGGCGATCGACGCGCTCATGAGCTCGGCGCGCGAACGGGTGCCCGATTCGCCCACCTACAAGGTCACCATCGTCGAGAACCTCGAGGGTCTCGGCATGCTCGTCACCGCCCCGGACGGCGAGGTGAGCGTCGGCAGCTCCGAACATCCGCTCTCCTCCGTGCGTAACGCGACCATGGACGGCGACAAGGCTGTCGCGGTCGACGGCTACACGAGCCTCAGCTTTCAGGATGTGCTGCAGCGGCAGGGCGACATCGTCGGCCTCGAGGTGCCCTTCTCGGACGACCCCAACGACGGCTCGCTGCGCACGCCCGACGGCAGCTCGGCCTACGTCTACACCTCCAGCCTCGTCTACGACGAGCAGGCCGGGACGATGACGGATGCCTCCTCCGGCACCGTCTACAGCGACACCGGTACGGGCGCCTTCACCTCCTCCGACGGCGAGGAGCTGCTGCCCGGCTGGCGCATCACGGTCGGTTTCGACAACTTCGCCCGCGCGTTCACCGAGGACAGCATCCGTGAACCGCTCATCAATGTGACCATCTGGACGATCGTCTTCGCCCTGCTCTCGGTCGCGAGCACCTTCTTCCTGGGGCTGTTCCTCGCGATCGTGTTCAACGACAAGCGCATGAAGGGGCGAAAGTTCTACCGGATCGCGATGATCCTGCCGTACGCGTTCCCCGCGTTCCTGTCGGCGCTCGTGTGGGCGGGCATGCTGAGCGAGAGCTTCGGCTTCGTCAACCAGGTGCTGCTCGGCGGGGCGTCCATCCCGTGGCTGACGGACCCGTTCCTGGCGAAGGTCAGCATCCTGTTCGTCAACCTGTGGCTCGGCTTCCCCTACATGTTCCTCGTCGCGACGGGGGCGCTGCAGTCCATCCCCGACGACGTCGTCGAGGCCGCCACCGTCGACGGCGCGAAACCGTGGCAGGTGTTCAGGCTCATCAAGATGCCGCTCCTGCTGGTGACGATGGCGCCCATCCTGATCTCCTCCTTCGCCTTCAACTTCAACAACTTCAACCTCATCTACATGCTCACGGGGGGTGGGCCGCGGGATGCGGCCGCCAGCGTGAACGTGGGCGCCACCGACATCCTCATCTCGATGGTCTACAAGGTGGCGTTCACCGGGCAGCTTCGTGACTACGGGCTCGCGAGCGCGTTCACGATCATCATCTTCATCCTCGTCGCGACGATCTCCATCGTCAGCTTCAGGCAGACCAAGGCGTTGGAGGAGTTGAACTGATGACCACCGTTCTTTCCCGCACAGGCGAACCCATCACAGACAAGCGGCCGTTCTCCTTCGGCCGCTGGTTCGGCCGCACCGGCTGGCGCCACATCGTGGGCGTCGCCATGGTGCTGTTCTCGGTGCTGCCGCTTCTGTACGTGCTGTCGTCGTCGCTCAACCCGAGCGGAACGCTGACCGGCTCGAATGCGCTGTTCTCCGCAGTGGGTCTGGATGCCTATGTGCGGCTGGTCACCGATCCGACACAGCCGTTCATGGCCTGGTTCGGCAACACGCTGCTCATCGCCAGCATCACCGCCGTCGCGACCGTGTTCCTGGGGGCGCTCGCCGCGTACTCCTTCTCACGGATGCGCTTCACGGGTCGCCGATTCGGCCTGCTCACGATCGTGCTCGTGCAGATGTTCCCGCAGCTGCTCGCCGTGGTCGCCATCTTCCTGCTGATGAGCAGCATCAGCGACTGGTTCCCGGCGATCGGACTGAACACCCACATCGGCCTGATCATGGTCTACATGGGCGGCGCGCTCGGCGTGAACACCTACCTCATGTACGGCTTCTTCAACACGATTCCGCAGGACATCGACGAGGCAGCCAAGATCGACGGGGCCGGGCATGCGCGCATCTTCTTCACCATCATCCTGAGGCTCGTCGCGCCCATCCTCGCCGTCGTCGGGCTGCTGTCGTTCATCGGCACGACGAACGAGTTCGTGGTGGCGAGCATCCTGCTGATCGACCCAGAGAAGCAGACGCTCGCGGTGGGCCTGTACAAGCTCGTGTCGAACCCCAACTATGCCGACTGGAGTGCCTTCTCGGCCGGGGCCGTCATTGCGGCGCTGCCCGTCATGGCGCTGTTCCTGTTCCTGCAGAAGTACATCGTGGGCGGGCTCACGGCCGGGGCGGTCAAGTAGCGCCAGGCTCTCCGGTGGGCCGGATGCTTCGGCTCATGCTCCTCGGCCCCGCTACGGCCTCGGCACTGCCCCAACCACCGCCCGCCTCCGCCCTGCCCCCTCTTCCGCCTCTGCCCTAGCCCCCACCCTCTTCCGTCAACAGGAGATTCGGGCGACTCGCCGTCGCCCCACCGTGGTCACGCGGCGAGTCGCGCCATTTCTCCTGTTGGCTGCGCGCATCCGGGGTCCGTCCGAGCAGTTTTCTGCCGGATGTCGATTCCGTGTGCCGCCGTTCGACGTCATAGTAGAAGGACGCAAACGGCGGCCTTCCCACCAGAGGAGAACATCATGAGATACATGCTGATCATGCACGATACGGATGCGGCGATTGCGGCGTCGAAAGAGGTCGACTTCGAGGAGATCATCAACGCGATGGGCGCCTACAACGAGTCCATGATGAAGGCCGGCGTGTTCCTCTCCGCCGAGGGACTCACCGACGCGACAGAAGGGTTCGTTGTCGACTTCTCCGCCGAGAGGCCGATCGTCACCGACGGCCCGTATGGCGAGACGCACGAACTCTTCAATGGCTTCTGGATCCTCGAGGTCTCGAGTAAGGAGGAGGCCATCGAGTGGGCGAGCCGAGCACCGCTCGGCCCCGGCAGCACGCTCGAGGTTCGCCGCATTCATGGAGACGAGGCCTTCGCCGAGTACGCCGACAACGAGTACGTGAAAAAGGGCGCCGCTCTGCGTGAAGAAGCAGCCAGAGTCCAACACAAGTGAGCATCCGCGGCCATGCCTGACATCCGGCGCACGGTCGACGCCGTCTGGCGCATCGAGGGCGGTCGCATCGTCGCGACACTCGCCAAGATGACCGGCGACGTCGGCCTTGCCGAGGATCTCGCCCAGGAAGCCCTGGTCGACGCCCTCACCCAGTGGCCGGAGTCGGGCGTGCCACAGAACGCGGGCGCCTGGCTCACGGCCGTCGCCAAGCGCAAGGCGATCGACGGCTGGCGCAGGCGCGAACGTCTCGATGAGCGGTATCGGGCGATCGCCCACCAGCTGGACGAGACCGGCGAGGACGAGTGGCAGCCGATCGACGACGACCTGCTTCGGCTGGTCTTCATCGCCTGCCACCCGGTGCTCTCCCGGGAGGCGCAGCTCGCGCTGACCCTGCGCATCGTCGGCGGTCTCAGCACGGACGAGATCGCGCGGATGCTTCTGGTTCCGGTCGCGACGGCGCAGCAGCGGATCGTGCGGGCGAAGAAGACCCTCTCGGCCGCGAAGATCCCGTTCGAGGCCCCCGACCCGCAGGAGTGGCGGGAGCGGCTCGGCGCCGTGCTGGGCGTGATCTACCTGATCTTCACGGAGGGTTATGCCGCGACATCCGGTGACCGCTGGGTGCGAAGCGAACTGGCGAACGAGGCGCTGCGACTCGGACGGGTGCTTGCCGGCCTGCTGCCGAGGGAGCCGGAGGTGCACGGCCTGGTGGCGCTGATGGAGTTGCAGGCTTCGCGCTTCGCCGCGCGTGTCGCCCGGGATGGCACGCCGATCCTGCTCGCAGACCAGAATCGTTCGCTGTGGGATCGCGCCCAGATCGAGCGCGGTCGCGCCGCATTGCGGGCGGCGGATGCTGTGGGCCGCGGTCGCGCAGCGTACGGTCTGCAGGCGGCCATCGCCGAATGCCATGCGACGGCGTCGAGCGTTGAAGAGACTGATTGGCAGCGAATCGTGCTGCTCTATGAGGCGCTGGGCCGGCTTGCGCCGAGCCCCGTTGTTGACCTCAACCGTGCGGTCGCCGTGTCGATGGCGACGGGCCCGGCGAATGCCCTGCTCATCGTCGACCGGCTCGACTCCGAGGGAGCGCTGCGCGGCTCGTACCTGCTCCCCAGTGTGCGCGGCGAGCTGCTTGCCCAGCTCGGTCGGGTCGAGGAGGCTCGCTCTGAGCTGCTCACCGCCGCTGGGCTCACCGCTAATGCGCGGGAGAGTGCGGTGTTGCGGGCCAAGGCTGACAAGCTCTGACTGCACGATCCGTAAATTCACGAAGGGAAACGAAGAATGTCATTCCAGGCCTACCTCGACACCATCGAGGACAAGACGGGGCTCACCCCTCGCCAACTGCTCGAGATCGCCCAATCGAAGGGCTTCGACGACCCGAGCGTGAAGGCGGGCGTGATCCTCGACTGGCTCAAAGAGGACTACGAGCTCGGCCGCGGCCACGGCATGGCACTCGTGCATGTCATCAAGAAGGGGCCGAGCATCAGCGGCAAGCATGTCGGGTCGGATGGCACGCACGCGGACGAGTCCGACACGCTGTGGCTCGACGGCAAGGCCAGCAAGCCGGCATGATCAGCGCGCTCGGTCGTGCGCCGGTAGATTTGATGTCAGGAGCACGCTGACGTCCACCGAAACGAGCAGACTGAGAATGAAGAGCTGGCTTTCCGCCTTCGACAGCCCGACCCGCACGATCGACCTCGCCCATCCCCTCTCGCGGGATGTGCCCACCTCGCCGAGTCATGTGGGATTTCAGATGGCGCTCAAGCGCAGGCATGGCGACTCGTTCAGGGCGGATGGCGGCTCGGGCGCCAGCGAGGTGATCATCACGAGCCCGCACACGGGCACACACATCGACGCGCTCAGCCATGCCTCGCACGAGGGGCTGCTGCACGGCGGCGTCGACGCCTATGAGGCGCAGCGCGGCCCGAACGGCTTCACGGCTCTGGGTGCGGAGACGATCCCGCCTCTCGTCTGCCGAGGGGTGCTGATCGATCTGCCCAAGAGTATGGGTGTTCCCGTGCTCGAGCCCGGTTACGAGGTGACACCCGATGATCTTGTCGCGGCGACGCAGGGCGTTGAGCTCGAAGGCGCTGGGGTCGTGCTGGTGCGTACCGGCTGGGCGGCGCACTGGGGCGATGCGGCGACGTACATCGGCGCGGAGCGTGGCGTTCCCGGAATCGGCGTCGCGGCCGCGGAGTGGATCGCCGCGCACGGACCGCTCGCTGTCGGGGCCGACACCATGGCCGTCGAGCACATCCCGGCCGGTCAGGGGCACGGCAACCTCCCCGTGCACAGCCTGCTGCTTGTCGGCAGGGGCATCTACATCATCGAGAACCTCGACCTCGAGCAGCTCTCGGCGGACGGCAGCGCGGAGTTCCTCTTCGTGCTCGCTCCGCTTCCCATTGTCGGCGGCACGGGGTCTCCCGTTCGTCCGTTGGCGATCGTGCGGCACGATGACTGAGTCGGACGGTCCGAGCGCTCCGCTCTCCAAGACCCAGTTCGTCTATGAGTGGCTCAAGGAGGAGATCCTTTCCGGCTCGCTGACGCCGGGCTCGCGTATCAGGCAGCAGGATGTCGCCCGCACTCTCGGCGTCTCTTACACGCCCGTGCGTGAGGCCATCCGGCAGCTGCAGGCGACGGGACTCATCACCTACGAGCCGAACCGAGGCAACGCCGTCAACTCTCTCGGCGACGATGCGCTCCGCGAGCTCTATCTACTGCGCGGCGTCGTCGAAGGGCTTGGTGCCCGTCTCGCGGCCGAGAAGATGACGGATGCTGTCCTCTCCGAACTTCGGAGCATCCATGAGCAGATGCTTGCCGTTCTTGACGAGGGTGCGGATGCTTCGGCGCTCGCCGCGCTCAGTCGCAACTTCCATTCGCTGATCGTGAAGGCGGGCGGCCCGCACATCGTGCATCCGAAGACCCAGGAGATCTGGACCCATTATCCGGTTCCGCGCTCGCAGTCGCTGTGGGGTGTGCCGGGGGAGGCCCGCCGTTCGGTCGACGCGCATGCCCGGATCCTTGATGCCCTGCAGGCGCGGGATGCGCTGTCGGCGGGGTCGCTCATGGAGGAGCACATCGCGGATGGCGTGCGCTTTCGTCTGGGGGGCGACTCCTAGTCGCTCCGGTGGCTCAGTCGTCGAAGGCAGCGCTGCGGAGGAGTGCCCGCCTGGCAATCTCGGCGGACGCGCCCAGGTAGTCGGCGGGGTCGAGCAGGCGCTCGAGGTCGAGGTCGCCAGGGTCGACGCCCAGGGCGGTGAGTTCGCCTTGCAGTGCTGAGACGAGCCCTTCGCCGGTGGCCGAACCGTCAAGCAGCAGCCTGCGCAGCACATGCTTGGCCTGCAACTTGCCGATGAGCGGGGTGAGGGCGACGTTGAGCCGCTCCGAGACGATGGCGGGGCCTGTGAGGTCGAGGTTGGCGCGCATCCGCTGTTCGTCGACGCGAAGGGTGGCGAGAAGTTCGTCCAGGTGTGATGCGCTGCCGAGCACGAGCCGGAGGGCGTCGCGCAGCGGCTGCCATTCGGACTGCCAGGCACCGGCGCTGCGCTCGTCTTCTGCGAGCATCGCCTGGTGCAGCACGAGCGCGAGCGAAGGAACCTGCCGTGCGGCGGAGAGCACGAGCACCGTGCGTACGGGGTTGAGCTTCTGCGGCATCGACGAGGAGATGCCGCCGCCGTCGCCGAGGCCTTCGACGACTTCGGCGATCTCGGTACGGGACATGACATGCACATCGCTCGCGATCTTGCCGAGTGCTCCGCTGACGAGGGTCAGGGTCGAGGCGATGCGGGCGATCGGTGTGCGGACGGTGTGCCACGGCTGGTAGTGGGCGTCGAGGGCGAGTTCTTCGGCGACGGCGTCGACCAGGGTGAAGGGGTCGAACGGCCCGTTGGTGGCGCGGCTGCCGTACGCAGCATAGGCGGCGAGGGTCCCGGATGCCCCGGCGAGCGAGAGCGGAAGGCCGTCGTCGAGTAGCCTGCCGAGCTCGGTCTGTGCGTCGACGAGCGCGTTGAGCCAGGCGGCGACCTTGACCCCGAAGGTCATCGGAACGGCGTGCTGGGTGACGGTGCGCCCGGCCATGGGCGCGTCACCGTGCCGGGCGATGAGCTGTGCGGCGTTGGCGCGGGCGCGGCTGAGCGTCGCATCCAGCTCGAAGAGGGCCCGACGGCAGACGAGCATGGTGGCGCTGTCGAGCACGTCCTGGCTCGTCGCGCCCAGGTGCACGTGGTCGCTGGCGCCGGGGGAGTCGCGCTCGACGGCGCGCTGCAGCTCCTGGACGAGGGTTATTGCCGGGTTCGAAGTCTCGGCGACACCGACGGCGAGCGTTCGGGGGTCGATCCGCAACGAGCCGGCGACGGCTTCGATTGTGGCGGCGGCTTCGCGGGGGATGATGCCGAGTTCGCCTTGGCAGCGGGCGAGGGCGGCTTCGACCTCGAGGGCGGCCTCGATCCAGGCGCGGTCGCCCACGATGGTGTTGACGTTGGTGTTCGCCCAGCCGGGCGAGAGCATTCCGGAGTCGGATTCGTCGATCATCGGGTTCCTTCCTCATGTTGCGCGGACTGCCACATGGCGATCGTCTGGAGGGCCCTCGTGATCACGGGCCGGTCGATGAAGGTGCCATCGGTGAGGGCGGATGCGCCGGAACCGGACCCGGCATCGTCGGCGCCGGTGGCCTCGATGATGGTGAGGGCCCGCTCGTACTCTTCGCGGCTGGGGGAGAAGGCAGCCCTGATGTGCGGCAGCTGGGCGGGGTGAAGGGCGGTCCGGCCGACGAAGCCCTCGCTCGCGAGCGCCTTCGTGTCGGCCAGGAGGCCTTCGTGGTCGTGGATGTTGAGGTAGGCAGAGCCCATGGGTGCGTGCTTGCCGGCGGCGGCGGAGGAGATCACGAGCCTGCTGCGAATGGACTCCATGGTCTGCATTCCACTGAGCCGGAGTTGTGCCCTGAGGTCGGCCTCGCCGAGGCTCACGCCGGCGACGTGGGGGGACTCGCAGATCTCTCTGAGGTTCTCGACGCCGATGGCCGTCTCGATGAGGGCGTTCACCCGCATCCCGGGTCGGAGGAGTCGCACGACGGTGTCGACGTCGCCTGCGCTCTCGACCTTCGGTACCCGGACGGAGCTGATCGCGTGGAGCGCGCGAACGGCATCGAGGTCGGCCTCGAAGTGCTCGCTGCCGACGCCGTTGATGCGCACCTCGAGTTGGGGGAGTGGCCGGTTCGTGTCGAGTGCTTCGAGAGCCTCGGCGAGGTTGCGGCGGGCCTGGGCCTTCTCGGGAGGCGCGACGCCATCCTCGAGGTCGTAGATGACGGCGTCTGCGGTGTAATCGAGAGCCTTCAGGATGCGATCGCGACGGGATGCGGGGGAGTACAGCCAGGTGAGGAGGGGGGTCGTCATCGGATGCCGCCCGTCTCGAGGAGCTCGGCCGCTTCCTGCTCGCTGTAGCCGGCCTCGCGGAGGATCTCGGCGGTGTCGGCCCCGTGGCGGCGCCCGCTGAAGCGGATCTCTCCCGGTGTCTCGGACATCCGGAACAGCACATTGGTCATCTTGAGGGGCCCCAGCTCGGGGTCGGCGACTGTCTGGATCGTGCCGAGCGCCGCGTACTGCTCGTCGACGACGATGTCGCTCACGTCGTAGATGAGGCAGGCCGCCGCCTCTGCCTCGGAGAACTCCGCGAGTGCCTGTTCGGCGGTGCGCTCGGAGACCCAGGCAGTGACGGCCGCGTCGAGTTCGTCAGCGTGCTGGGCGCGCTGCCGGCCTGTCGCGAACCAGGGCTCATCGATGTACTCGGGTCGGCCGACGAGGCGCATGACACGTTCGGCGATGGATTGGGAGGAGGTGGAGATGGCGAGCCATCTGCCGTCGCTTGTGAGGTACGTATTGCGGGGTGCGTTGTTGTTGGTGCGATTGCCTGTGCGCTCGGGGATCTCGCCGAGTTGGTCGTATGCGGTGATCTGAGGGCCGAGGATGCCGAGGAGTGGCTCGATCAGCGCGAGGTCGACGACCTGCCCGCGGCCGGTGTGCTCGCGTGCGTGCAGCGCGACCATGGTGGCGTAGGCGGCGGTGAGGCCCGCAACGCCGTCTGCGAGGGCCAGCGGCGGGAGTGTCGGGGGGCCGTCGGGTTGTCCGGTCATGGCCGCGAAGCCGCTCATGGCCTCTGCGAGGGTTCCGAAGCCGGCGTCGCCCTTGCGAGGCCCGAGCTGGCCGAAGCCGGTGACACGAACGAGGATGAGCCGCGGGTTGGCCCGGGAGAGCTCGTCCCAGCCGAGCCCCCAGCGTTCGAGGGTGCCGGGGCGGAAGTTCTCGATGAGAACGTCGGCGTTCTCGACGAGCCGCAGCAGCAGGGCGCGGCCGGCGTCACTCTTGAGGTCGGCGGTGATGGTGCGTTTGTTGCGGCCCAGGCTCTTCCACCACAACCCGTGCCCGTCTTTGACCGCGCCGTGTCCGCGGCTGGGGTCAGGCTTCTCGGGATGCTCGATCTTGATCACGTCGGCGCCGTAGTCGCCGAGCATGGTTGCCGCGTAGGGCCCCGCGAACAGGGTCGCGCAGTCAAGCACTGTGATGTCCTTGAGCGCCTTTGCCATAGATTATATATAACATATCTGCAGGTGAGTCGCTAATCCGATACCCCGATCTGCCGAGCGATGTGGCGTCCGATCGGGAACGCCGCGGTCGCCGCCGGTGATGGCGCGTTCAGCACATGCGTCATCCGCGCCGTCTGCTCGATCATGAAGTCATGGATGAGTGTGCCGTCGCGTGCCACCGCCTGCGCCCGGATGCCCGCCTCATAGGGGAGCAGCTCGCGTGCGCGCAGCGCCGGCGCATACTTCTGCGCCTCGCGCAGATAACTCGACTTGAACAGCGAGTTGCGCATCTCGCGCACGGCGGTGACCACATTGGAGCCGGCGACCCGCCACAGGCCAGGGAAGAGCGCGTACTCGAGCACGTCCCGCGGGTTCAGCGAGAACTTCGGGTACCCCTCCCGCGCGAGCCCGAGCACCGCGGAGGGCCCCACCGTGATCTCACCCGAGATCGTCGGGCTGATATGGATGCCGAGGAACGGCAGCTCCGGATCTGGGATCGGGTAGATGAGACTGTTGACGAAGCCGCGGCGCTCGGGGGCGAGCAGAAAGTATTCGCCGCGGAACGGGATGATCTGAACATCCGTCTGCACCCCAGCGAGGCGGGCGATGCGATCAGCCTGCAACCCGGCGCAGGCCACGAGGTGCCCCGCGCGCACCCGCAGCTCAGGCGTCTCGATGGTCACCCCATCGCTGTCCTCAGCGATGGAGGTGACCCGGGCACCGAGATGGATGCTTGCCCCCGCCGCTTCGATGACGCGGGCGATCGCGAGACTCACTTGGGTGTAGTCGACGATGCCGGTGCTGGGGATGAACAGGGCCTCGGAGCCGTTCACGTTCGGCTCCCGGCGTCGCAACTCCGAGCGCGAGAGCCGCTCGGAGCGCAGCCCGTGCAACCCCGCCCTCTCCTCGAGGGCGTTCATGCGCTCGACCTCGACGCTGTTCGTCGCCACGAGGAGCTTTCCGCAGAATTCGACCTCGATGCCGTGCTCGCGGCAGAACTCGGTCGTCGCGGCGCCACCCTCGATCGAGAACTTCGCCTTGAGGCTGCCCGGCGCGTAGTAGATGCCCGAGTGGATGACGCCCGAGTTGTGTCCCGTCTGGTGGCGGGCGACCGCGTCCTCCTTCTCGAGAACCACGACCCTCGCATCCGGATGCTCGTCGAGCAGCGCCTTCGCCGTGGCGAGGCCGACGATGCCGCCACCGATGATGCAGAAGTCGACGTCGAGGGTCTTCATGCCGTGAGCTCCAATACGTAAGGGGCGGAGTTGCGGGTGCAGAGTTCGCGCAGCTGCGCGAGCAGGGTCGAAGGGAGGGGAACGCCGTCCCTGAGTCGACGCTCGCGCTCCGCCGCCTCAGGATCGCCGGGGACGAGCACCGGGAAGGTCGGGTTCAGCGGCTCGGATCCGCGCATGCTGCGCAGCAGCTCGTCGACATAGTCGGCCGAGGTGCCGGCGGGCGAGAACGCGTCGGGGCGCAGCGCGAGGAAGAAGTGGCCGATGTCGCCCGTGCCCGGCATGCCGGCGCCCGCGAGCGCGCAACTGAGTATCTGCACCATGAGGCTGAGCCCGTACCCCTTGTGCCCGCCGCCCTGGACATCCGGCCCGCCGAGCGGAGTGAGCCCAGCGTTCTCGTCGTGCTGGATGGCCTCGTAGGCTGCCGCAGCATCGGTGATCGACTCGCCGTCGCCGTCGATGACCCAGCCGTCGGGCACGGGCAGCTGCTTGAGCGCGTAGCTGCGCACCTTGTTGCTGGCGACGACGGATGTCGACATGTCGAGCACGAGAGGCTCGCCGTCGCGACCAGGGGCGGCAAAGGCGAGCGGGTTCGTGCCGAGCCGGGACTGGCGTGAACCCGTCGGCAGCACACCGGTCAGCCGCGTCGACGTGGTGACGAAGGCCATCATGCCCTCCGCGGCGGCGAGTCTCGCGTAGCTGCCGAGGGCACCGAAATGGTGCGAGTTGCGCACGGCGACGGCGCCGATGCCCACGGTCCGAGCCTTGTCCATGGCCAGACGCATTGCGTCGACGGCTGCCGGGTGCCCGAGCCCGCCTCCCGCATCGATCGTTGCCACGGCGGGCGTCTCGGCTGTGATGGTGCGGGGTGCGTCGATGGCGAGCCTACCGCTGGCGCGGAGCCTGTCGTAGGTCATGAGCATCGAGATGCCGTGTGAGTCGATTCCGCGCAGGTCGGTGTCGACCATGGCGTCGACAGTCTTCTCGACATCATCGGGCAGCATGCCCCAGGCCGTCAGGACCACCCTGATCTGCTCGGCCACCGCAGTGTGCGGAATAAAAAGATATTCGGGTGTCATGGTGTTCCTCTCAGGAGGTCGAGCAGGATCCGGGTGAAGTGCTCGGGCTGTTCGACATTGGACAGGTGCGCGGCCTCGGGGATGATGTGCAGGGTTGAGCCGGCGATGGCCGCGTGGAGGCGTCGGGCATGCTCGATGGTCGTGGACGGGTCATGCTCGCCGACGATGACGGCGACGGGAACGTCGATCGCGGGGAGTCTTGCTGTCGTGTCGATGTGCGGGATCGCGGCGCAGCATCCGGCGTAGCCTTCGGGGTTCGTCGTTCGCAGTGTGCGCTGGTAGCGGCGTACCAGTTCTGGGTTGCGCGCCACGAGGGCCGGGGTGAACCAGCGCAACGGCGTCGTCAGCGCGATCGAGTCGAGGCCCTGTGAGAGCGCGGTCGCGGCCCGGCCCGCCCAGAAGTCGGAGACCTCCCGCCCATAGTGGCTCGTCGTGTCGGCCAGGGCGAGGCCGGTGAAGCGTTCGGGCTGGGCGAGCGCCGCATGCTGCGCGATCATGCCGCCCATCGAGAGTCCGACGAGCGTGCAGCGCTCGACACCGACGGCGTCGAGAATGGCAAGGAGATCGCCGGCGAGGAGCTCGAAGTCGTACGGCCCCGACGTCGAGCCACTGCCGCCGTGGCCCCTCGTGTCGTAGCGAAGAACGCGGTGCCCGGCTGAGAGCACCGCAACCTGCTCATCCCACATCTCGAGGGTGCAGCCGAGCGAGTTCGAGAACACCACCCACGGGCCGCTCGTTCCGTCGATACGGACCCTGTGAGGGATGCCGCCCGCTTCGATCATCCGGTCGCCCTCTGTCATTCGGCTCCTCGTGTCGCGAATCGCAGGTAGTCCTCGTCGAAACGGAAGCCCCACCCGGGGCCTGTGGGCAGCTCCGAGAATCCGTCGCGGAACGGCCGCTCCGGCATGTCAGCGATGAGACGGTAGAAGAAGGGGTCACGCCAGGGGAGGAACACCTCCGCCAGTGTGCTGTTCGGCACCCCCGCCGCCATCATGAGCCCGATCTGAGGCTCGATGTGCTGCAGCGCGGTGACCCCGAATGCGGATGCCAGGGCGGCGACCCTGCGCCACTCGCTCGGGCCGCCTCCCCAGTAGGCATCGAAGTTGCACATGTCGATCGCGTCGGCGAGGAGCAGCTCCCGGCAGCCGAAGCGTGAGAGTTCGCTCTGGCCTGCCGCGATGGGGATGCCCCCTCTGCTGCGCACGACGGCCATGTCCTGACGGTCGTTCTCCCACCGGCACGGCTCCTCGAACCAGGCGAGATCGAGGCCGTCGACGAGCCGTGTGAACTCGAGGGCCTCCTGCCTGCTCCAGCCCTGGTTGGCGTCCGCTGCGATGACGAAGTCGGCCCCGGCGGCGTCCCGGGCGGCTGCCACGCGCCGCGCATCCTCGCGCGGGCTCTTCTTGCCGACCTTGATCTTGAGGCCGCCGATCCCGAAGTCGCGAAGCTCCGCGACCTCATCATGGAGGGCGCCGAGGTCGTCTTCTGCGCGGTAGTAACCTCCGAGCGCGAAGACGGGGATGCGCTGCTTGGCGGCTCCCCACATCACGTTGATGGGCAGGCCGGCGATCTTGCCGAGCGCGTCATGCATGGCAGCGTCGACGCAGGCCTGTGCGCGCAGGGCTATGCGCCGGTCGCGCAGGAATGGCACTGTTGATGCTCGCGTGGCATCCCATGCCTCATCGATGGCCACGATGCGTCGGCCGATCAGCAGTGGTTCGAGCTCGTCGCGGATCATCGCGATGATGCGCGGCTGCAGTTCGTCGTCGTTGCCGAGGAAGCATTCGCCCACGATGCCTGCATCGGTGTGGATGCGGGTGACGATCGCGCAGCGATGGGTGAGGCTGAGGCCCGAACCCTCCGCAGAGCGCTCGAGTCTCACCCGCAGGGGGATCGTCTCGATCCTGGTGATGCGCGCATCCGCAGCGGTGCTCGCGATGTCAGGGGAGGCCATCCGTTGCTCCTTCCGAGGCCGTGAAAGGCGAGGTCGCGCCCGCCGTGTCGATCTCATAGACGTTGAGCGTCATGGAGACGAGCGAGTAGTAGCCGAGGATTCCGACGAGGTCGGCGAGACCTCGCCGACCGAGCACGGCGGTTGCGCGCTCGAACAGTGCATCTCCTATGCGGTGTCGGTGGTTCAGGGCGAGCGCAACGTCGACGACGGTGCGTTCGTCTTCGGCGTCGAACTCGGGCAGGATCCCGAGCCGGATGCTCTCGATGAGATGCGGGTCGAGCCCGGCCTGGGCCGCAGCCGCCGAGTGCACCCTCCACTCGAACGGGGTTCCCCACAGCCGGGCGGTGACGATGATGGCGAGTTCGGAGAGCCGCGGGCCGAGGGAGGTGCGGTACCTCAGGGTCTCTCCGAGGGCCTGCGCCCGCGCCGCAAGCTCCGGGTTCACCAGCCACGCCCGCATGGGGGCGGGCATCCGACCGCGCACCCCGGCGACGGCTTCGGCGACGGCGGCTCGCTGCTCCTCGCTGAACTCAGCCTCGGGGATGTCAACGTGGCGGAGGCTGGAATGCTCGCCGCCGCCAAAGAAGCCGAGCAACTCGGCTGCGGCCACTTGGGGGGCCTCGGCTGCGATGAAGTGGGCCGCGTCGATGGTCACGACGGTGGCGGATGGCAGCCGCTCGGCGGCGGCCTGCACGTTGTCGACGGGACGCACCACATCGTGGAGCCCGGCGAGCATGAGCACGGGGCATTTCACCCGTTCGAGGGCATCGCCGAGTTCGATCTCTGCGAGGGCTTCGTTGTGTTGGGCGAAGCCGTGGGGTTCATTCGCCAGATAGCGACCGCGGAAGCGCGGGAACTCGCTGTTCCCCGTCCGACGGGATTCCGGCCATGCGCGGTCGAGGCTCGACGAGAGGACTGAGCGCATGCCCGACTCCTGCGCTCCGTGGGAACGGGCTTCGAGAATCTCGCGTGATGACGGGGCGATGTCGAGGGCGGGCGCGAGAAGGGCGACGGAGCTCACGGCATCCGGATGCGCGGCCGCATGCAGCAGAGCCGGGGCTGCCCCGAAGGCGGCACCGACGAGACGCACGCGTCTGCTCACTCCGAGCGCCGTGAGGAGCTCTGCGAGATCGTTGGCCAGGTCGTGTGCGGTGAACGGCTCCATGGTCTTCTCCGACCGGCCAGCGGAGCGTTGATCGTAGCGGATGACGGTGTTGTCGACCGCGAGAACTGCGGCGACCGCATCCCAGCTTTCGAGGCATCCGCCGATCTCGTGGATGAGCACGATGGGGTCGCCCTGCCCTTCGATGCGATAGCGCAGCGCGCATCCGTTGATGTCGAGCCACTCGTCTCGGCTGGCTTCCATGAGGGCGGGGGGCGTCACGCGGCCTACCTTTCTGTGCTTCTTCGCAAGTAAGTGGAGGGTGAGGGAAATAGCGGTTGACACCCACCATTCAGCATGAGACGGTGTTTGTCTACAATCTTGTAAAAGATTCGGTCAACAAGGTCGTTGTCACTTTTGGAGGCATCTTTGCGCACCATCACCGTTCTCGGATTCGGAGAAGCAGGACGCCTCTATGCCGCCGACCTCGCAGCGGCGGGAGCCCGCGTGAAGGGCTACGACCCCTTCGCCCGGTTCGAACACGAAGGTGTCACCCAGTTCGATGACATCGCCGCAGCCCTCGACGGCGCGGACCTCGCCATCAGCCTGGTCGGGGCCCGCGCCTCAGAAGCCGTCGCAATGCAGGCACTCCCGCATCTGGGCAACGGCGCCATATTCGCCGACCTCAACACGGCCTCCCCGGCCTCCAAGGCTGCCATCGCAGCATCCGCAGCAGACACAGGTGTGCTCTTCGCTGACGTCGCCGTGCTGGCACCCGTGCCCCGTGCCGGCGCCCGCACCCCCCTCATGGCGAGTGGCACGGGAGCCGATGCGCTCCGTGACATGCTCATGCCTTTCGGGGTGCCCGTCGAGTCGATCGGCGGAGTCGCCGGCGACGCCGCAGGGCGAAAGCTTCTCCGCTCCGTCTTCATGAAGGGTCTCGCCGGCGTCGTGATCGAGACGGCAGAAGCGGGACGCCGAGCGGGCAGCGAAGAGTGGGTGCGAGGCCAGATGGCCGATGAACTGGGCCCGGACGGTGCCGGGCTCGTCGAACGGCTCATCACCGGAAGCCACGCCCATTCGGGCCGTCGCAGGCACGAGATCCAGGATGCTCTCGACTACGTCCGAGACCTCGGCCTCGAAGGATGGATGTCTGCGGGCGCCCTCGAATGGCTCTCCTCCATCGACGATGCGAAGCAGGCCGCAGCCTCCGATGCCGTCCAGAACTGACCCCATTGCTTCGAGCCGTCGCACAGCGGCGACGGTCACAACAGAAAGGCAACACCCTATGACCCAGCGTCGACTTCTCGTGGTAGGTGCGCACAGCGCTGACTTCGTCTGGCGAGCCGCCGGAGTGATCGCCCGGCACACGAGCGCCGGAGGAGAGGCCCGTGTGATCGCCCTCTCCTACGGCGAGCGCGGCGAATCCGGAGAGCTCTGGAAGGAGCCCGGCCAGACCGTCGAGAACGTCAAACGCATCCGCCATGGTGAAGCAGAAGCCGCCGCAGAAGCCGTCGGGGCCTCCTTCACCGGCCTCGACCTTGGCGACTACCCGCTGCGGGCCGGCGGCGAGGAGATCGACAGGCTCGCCGACATCATGAGGGACTACGCCCCCCACGTCGTCATCACGCACCCGGACAAGGACCCCTTCAATCCCGACCACCCGGTCGCGCACTACGTGACCCAGCAGGCACGCCTCATGACGGCGGGCGCTGTCGTCGAGGCCGGGTTCAAGACGGTGCCGCCATCCGAATTCCTCGTATTCGAGCCGCACCAGCCGGAGCTGTGCGGTTTCGTCCCCAGCGTCTTCGTCGACATCACCCCCGTCATGGACTCCAAGGTGAAGGCGATGGAGTGCATGGCGGCGCAGAACTACCTGCGCGAGTACTACGCGCAGCGCGCTGAGCACCGCGGCAATCACGCCCGCAAGGTCACCGGTGACAAGAGCATCCGCCAGGCCGAGGCGTTCCAGCGCATCATCCCGAACGTTGTGAGCGGGCTGTGACCGCGCCCGAGACGATCGCAGAGCTGGCAAGGCTCGGCGTCGCCACCGTCTACGAGGCAGGGGGCCGGACGGGGCTGATCGACCATGAGTGGAAGCAGCTCGTTCCGGGTGTCTCCGTTGCAGGCCCCGCCAGGATCGCGCTGTGCGGAGCAGGCGACAACCGGGCCGTCCACGAGGCCGTCGCGCTGCTGCAGCCGGGAGAGATCCTCGTGCTCACGATGGAGGAGGCGGCTCCCGTGGCACTCATCGGCGACCTCCTCGTCACCCAGATCCGCCGTGCGGGAGCCGCTGGAGTCCTTGTCGACGCCGCGGTGCGCGATGCCGCAGACCTTGCCACCATGGGGCTGCCCATCTCGGCCCGTTGGGTGCGGGCCCGCGGTGCCACCAAATCCATCCGTGGACAGGTCGATGTGCCGGTCACCGTCGGCGGGGCCACGATCAACCCGGGAGACATCGTCATCCTCGACGCTGATGGTGCCACCGTCGTCGCCGCATCGCAGGCGGAATCGGTGCTGGCAGCCTCGCTCAAGCGTGAGCAGAACGAGGCAACAGCACGACAGCGATACCTCGAGGGCACGCTCTCCTACGACCAGCACGGATTCCGTGAAGAAGACAAGGACGCATAACCATGGACATCGACGTTCAAGGACTCACCCTGAAGTACGGCGAAGCGACTGCCATCGACAACCTCGACCTCTCCGTCGCCGACGGCGAAGCGCTTGTGCTGCTCGGCCAGTCCGGCTGCGGCAAGACGAGCACGATGCGCTGCATCGCCGGGCTCGAGGAGCCGTCGGCCGGAACCATCCGCATCGGCGGCGAAGCGGTGTTCGACAGCGCCCGCGGCGTGAGCAAGCCCCCGCACAAGCGCAACATCGGCATGGTCTTCCAGTCGTACGCGATCTGGCCGCACCTCAGCGTGTTCGAGAATGTCGCCTTCCCCCTCGTGATGGAGGGTGTGAAGAAGCCCGAGATCGCTCGGAGGGTCACGGATACGCTCGAACTGGTCGGCCTCGCCCATCTGGCCGAACGCGGGGCCAGCCTGCTCTCGGGCGGCCAGATGCAGCGTGTCGCGTTGGCTCGCAGCCTCGTCATGCAGCCCTCGGTTCTTCTCCTCGACGAGCCGCTCTCCAACCTTGACGCCAGACTGCGCGATCGGCTGCGCATCGAACTGCGCGACCTGCAGCAGAGGCTCGGCCTCACCTCCATCTATGTCACCCACGACCAGCAGGAGGCGCTCGCGCTCGCCGACAAGATCGCGCTCATGCAGGGCGGTCGCATCGTGCAGATCGGCACGCCCGACGACATCTACAGTCGGCCCGTGAGCGCGTCCATCGCTGACTTCCTGGGCGTGGGCAACATCCTTCCGAGTAGCGTCGTCGACCCGAGCACGATCGCGGTCGATGGTCTCGACGGTCGCGTCGCCGTGGCATCCGTGCCCGGTACGAGCACGACGGATGCGGGACTGCGGGCATGCGTGCGGGCCGAGGACATCGTGCTCGGCCCGGCGTCAGACTCCGGTGTCAACGTGTTCACCGGAACCGTGAACGTGGTCAGCTTCCAGGGGCCCACCGTGCACTACCTCATCTCTGCGGCAGGGGGAGCGCAGATCGCCGTACTCGCACCGAAAGCCACGGCATCCCACTACAGGGTCAATGACACCGTCACCTTCTCGATCGCCCCGGATGTCGTGCAGGTGCTCCCACAGGAGGTGATTGCGGCATGACGATGCAGCCCGACACCAGGGCGGTCGCCACCGCCCAGCACAAGAAGACGCACGGAGGGAAGCCGCGCGACGCCAGCACCGCGGCGGGGCGATCGCGCCGTACCCTGCGCAGACTGCCGGTGCCCATCGTGCTCTACGGCGTGCTCGCCGTGCTCATTCTGCTGCCGGTCGCCCTCGTGGTGCTCTCGGCGGTGACGTCGACGACACCCAGGCCCGGCAACATCAGCCTCGATGGTCTGACGCTGAGCAACTTCGGCTCCGTGTTCGCCGATGCTGGCGCGCGCACAGCCACCCTCAACTCGCTGGTGGTGGGAGTCGGTGCCTCGATCCTCGCCCTTGCCATCGGAGGGTTCCTGGCATTCATCTCGGCACGCACGAATGTGCACATGAGGCGCTTCCTGTATCTGGTGGGACTCATCCCGATGTTCCTGCCGTCATACGTGGGTGCGCTCGCGTGGGCGATCCTGGGCGCACCCAACGCGGGGCTGCTCAATGTGATTCTGCGGGACATCGGCATCCCGGGGTTCGTCGACGTCTACAACATCGTCGGGCTCATCTTCGTGCTGGGCATCTACTACGCCCCCTACGCGTTCCTCCTCATCCACAGCTCCTTCAGCCTCATGAATCCGGATCTGGAGGAGGCCGCGTCCGTGCACGGAGCACCCGTGTCGAGGGTGCTGCGCAGGGTGACGTTCCCGTTGGCGACCCCCGCCATTCTCGGATCCGCCATCCTGATCTTCACACTCACCATCGAGAACTTCCCTGTGTCACAGATCATCGGTGCTGCGGGCGGGCTTGACACGCTCCCGACCTTCATCTGGCGTCTCATGAACAGCACCCCATCGCGGGGCAACGAGGCGGCGGCAGTCGCCATCGCGCTCGTCATCACGGTGCTCATCGCGACGCTGGTGCAGCGCAGGATTCTGGCGAAGCGCAACTTCACCACCGTCTCCGGCAAGGGCGTGAAGCCGCGCCGTATCAACCTGGGCCGTGGCCGTGTTCCTGCGCTCATCGTCGGGCTCGTCTACTTCGTGCTCTCGGCGGTGCTGCCACTGCTTGCACTGCTCGTCGTTGCACTCCACGACTCTCCCTACATCTCGACGTTCACCAATGCATTCGAGCCGGGTGTCTGGACGATCGACGCATTCGCAGATGCGGTGTCCAGCGCCACGGTGCAGAAGGCCACCGTGAACAGCGTTGTTGTCGGCATCGGAACCGCCATCGCGGGAACCCTTCTCGCGTTCATCGTGGCGTACGTCGTGAACCGCACCAAGCTGCCCGGTCGCTCAGGCCTGGAGTACATCTCCATGCTGCCCCTCGCCGTGCCGGCGATCGTGCTCGGCCTCGGTCTCATGTGGACCTGGTTGCTGCTGCCGATCCCCATCTACGGCACCCTCGTCATCATGATCGTCGCATTCACGGCGGCGCAGATGCCGCAGGGGTTCCGGGGCATCGCAGGGTCGATCCTCCAGGTCGACAAGGATCTCGAAGACAGCGCTGTCATGCACGGTGCGTCCAGGGCACGAGCCGTCACGCGCATCACTCTGCCGCTCATGAGGGTCGGCATCACGTCGACCTTCCTGCTGCTGCTCATGCTGGCGATGCGAGAGCTCACCGTGCCGCTGTTCCTCTTCACGACCAACACGCGTCTGCTCTCCATCGTCATCTTCGACAACTTCGAGAACGGGGTCCTTCAGAGTTCGGCGGCGATCAGCCTGCTGTACTGCGTCGTGATCTTCGCACTCGCCGCACTTGCTCAGCGATACGGCGCCAAAGAAGGCGCCTCAGGCTCACCGTCGATCGCCAAGCAAACCAAGAAAAAGAGAGGTACAGCATGATTACCAAGAAATGCGCTGCAGCCGGGCTCGGCCTCATCATGGCCACGGCTCTTCTTGCCGGATGCTCCGCCGACGCTCCGGCAGGTCCCGCGGTCGAGGAAGGGGAAGGGCTCGTAATCGACGGAGAGCTCATCGCCGACGCCGATCTGTTCGCGGCGGCACAGGAGGAGGGATCGTTCGTCTTCTACACGGGAGCCAGCGAGCAGTCGGAGACCGTGCTTGCCGAGCGGTTCACCAAGGACACCGGCGTCCAGGTGGAGATCGTGCGACTCGCTCCGAACCGTCTCACGGAACGAATCCTGAGCGAGCAGGGTGCCGGACAGCTCGGTGCCGACGTCATCCGAATCTCGGGCGAGGACCTCACGCTGGCGGTCGCCGATTCCGGGGCCTTCACTCCTTATGACGTCCCCGAGGAGTATGTGCTTCCTGAGGGCACCAAGATCGATGGCGGTGCCTACTACCGCAGCTTCGACAGGGTCTACACGGTCGTCTACAACAACCAACTCGTCGACGAGGCTGACGCCCCCGAGAGCTGGGAGGACATGCTTGACGACAAGTTTGCCGGCAAGTTGGGAATCACCCAGGTCGCAGCGGGTGGAAGCACAGCAGCCCTCACCCGCTTCCAGCTGGACGAGCTCGGTGAGGACTACCTGCGCGACTTCGCGGCAATGAACCCGCGTATCTTCGACTCGGCGGGTGCGCTTTCCGATGCTCTTGCCCGGGGTGAGATCAGTGTCGGCTCGCTCCCCATCGCCACGGCCTACGGTGCCAAGGTGGAGGGTGCTCCGCTCACGATCGTGACTCCCGAGGAGGGCGCTGCGGCGTTCAGCTACTACCTCGGTGTCACCGAGAACGCGGCGAACACGGCAGCGGCACAGCTGTTCGTGAACTGGTCGATGTCGAGAGCCGGCCAGACGGCCTCGGGTGAGGGCGGGGACTACCCCGTCCGCGAGGACATCCCGGCTCCGCGTGCGGGTGACCAGGAGCTTCCGGCCGTCGACAGCGGATTCCTCTTCCGCTACGACGCCGAGGAGACCCTGGCGCACGTCGAAGAGGACGCCGCGCTGTGGCGAGAGATCTTCGGTTACACCGGATAATCGACTGAACGACTGCCATATGCTCATTCGGTGTCGGCGCCCGCTGTGCCGGCACCGAATGGGCAAGCCAACCGCAATCGGCGCGATGACCTCGCGACCACAAGGAAACTGGGGCTCCGATGACCACCTCCGAACTCACCAGTGCTGCCATTGCAGCTCTCATTCGTCAAGCCATACTCGACGGCGAGTTCGTGCCCAACCAGCGTCTTGTCGAGGCCGATCTGTGCGAGTTGTACTCGGCGAGCCGGGCGAATGTTCGCGGTGCGCTCGTCGACCTGGCCAATGAGGGGCTCGTGGAGAGGCTCCAGAACCGCGGGGCACGGGTCAGGGCGGTCTCCCTCGCCGAGGCGATCGAGATCTCCGAGGTGCGAATGGTGCTCGAGGGCCTCTGCGCCTACAAGGCCGCCGAACGGGTCACGCCGGAGGAGGAGGCAGAGCTGCACGAGATCGGCAAAGCCATGAAGGATGCCGTCGCAAGCGGTGACCTCCTCACCTACTCGACAAGCAACAAGCTTCTCCACGCACGGGTCGGCGAGATCAGCCGACAGACGACAGCGAACCAGATCATCCAGCGGGTGCGGGCGCAGATTGTACGTCACCAGTATCGCCTGGCGATGCATCCGGGTCGCCCCGCCGTTTCTCTCCCCGAGCACCTCGAGATCATCGAGGCCATCTGCGCGCATGATCCTGATGCTGCGGAGGCGGCGGTCCGCCGGCACATGCGCAGCGTCATCGAGACGCTGCAATCCACGGCCCGGCGCGTCGAAGGAGACGGAGCATGAACACGGAGATCGACGGCATCCCCTGCATGCTCATGCGCGGCGGCACCTCCAAAGGCGCCTACTTTCTGGCGGAGGATCTGCCGGGCGATCGCGCCGAGCGCGACGACCTCCTGCTGCGCATCATGGGCTCGCCCGATGCGCGCCAGATCGACGGAATCGGCGGCGCCCACCCGCTCACCAGCAAGGTCGGGGTCGTCTCACGGTCGAGCATCCCGGGCGTCGACGTCGACTATCTCTTCCTGCAGGTCTATGTCGATGAGGCGATCGTCTCCGACCAGCAGAACTGCGGCAACATCCTGGCGGGAATCGGCCCCTTCGCGATTGAACGAGGGCTCGTTCCGCTGCAGGGCGAGACCACACGGGTGTCGATCGCCATGGTCAACACCGACGGGCGCGCCGTCGCGACGGTGCAGACCCCGGATGGCCGGGTCGAGTATGCGGGCGACGTCGAGATCGCCGGCGTGCCGGGAGGGGCCGCCCCGGTCATCCTCGACTTCGAGAGTGCGGAGGACACCGGCTCGGTGCTGCTGCCCACCGGCAACACAGTCGACATGGTCGACGGGGTTGAGGTCAGCTGCGTCGACAACGGCATGCCGGTCGTCGTCATGCGTGCCTCCGACCTGGGCATAACGGGCAGGGAGACCCCCGTCGAGCTGGAGGAGAACGCGCCCCTGCGCGAGAAGCTCGAACGCATCCGCCTTCTTGCGGGCGAACTCATGGGCCTCGGTGACGTCACTGACACGAGCGTTCCCAAGATGTCAATGCTGTCGGCGCCGGTGAACGGCGGCTCCATCGCGACGCGCACCTTCATTCCGCACCGCTGCCACACCTCCATCGGTGTACTGGGTGCGGCGAGCGTGGCGGTCGCGTGCGCGATCGAGGGCACGCCAGCCAACAGCCTCGTCGCGCCTGAGCAGTCCGGCGCACGCTACCGGGTCGAGCATCCGACCGGCCATCTCGATGTCGAAATTGACCTTGACCCCGGCGAGAGGCTTCGGGTGAGTCGCACGGGCGTCGTGCGTACTGCACGCAAGCTCTTCGACGGGCGGGTGTTCCCGAGGGCATGACGTTCTCCTCCGCAGCCGAGACCCTGCGCACCCCATCCGTGGCGTGCCCGCGGTGACGCGCATGTCGGCCGGGCGCAGGCGCATCACCATGGTGCTCGTGCATGCTGCGATCGTGCAGGTGCTCACCTTCGCGGTGCGCCCCAACCTCTCCTATGCTGTGCTCGACGGGGGAGGGTCGGCGGCGCTCCTCGGAATCATCGCCGCAGCCTTCGCCATCCCCGCTCTGCTGATGGCACTCCCGGCAGGCCACGCCGTCGACCGTATCGGGGAGCGGCCGGCGCTCGTGCTCGGCTCTGCCGCGATCGTCGTCGCCTGCATCATCGCGGCCCTCGCGGGCGACTCCTTCGTGATGCTGGTGATCGCCACGATCATCCTCGGATGCGGCCACCTGATGTCTGTCGTCGGCGATCAGGCGATGATGGCGAACGCCCCCGGAGACCGCGGCCTCGACTCTCGCTTCGGGCTGTACGCCTTCGCGGCATCCATCGGGCAGGTTGTCGGCCCTCTCCTGCTGACACTGCCGGGTGGAACGCGAGAGACGCCGCCCGTACAGCTCATCTTCATCGTCTGTACGGGCATCGCCGTCGTGCTGCTCGTGCTCTCATCGCTGATGGGGAGCACGAGGCGGCATGCTCCTGGGGTGAGGGTCGGAATGCGCAGCACTGCGGTGGGTCTGCTCAGGATGCCCGGAATCCCGCAGGCGATGATCGCCAGTGCAATCGTGCTCGCCTCCGTCGACCTGTTCCTCGCCTATGTGCCCGCGCTGGGGCATGAGCGCGGATTCACTGCGGAGATCGTGAGCCTCATGCTCGTGGTGCGTTCGCTCATGTCGATGTTCTCGAGGCTGTTCCTGAGCCAACTCATAGCCCTCGTCGGCAGGCGGGCGCTCCTCGTGAGCACCGTGCTCATCTCCGCGGTGATGCTCGGCTGCATGATCCTGCCGCTGCCGGTCGTGCTGTTCCTGGTGCTCTCCGCTGTCTACGGTTTCGCCGTCGGCACCTGCCAGCCGATCACAATGGCATGGATTTCGGAGCTCGCACCGCCCGGTTCTCGCGGCCTTGCGATGTCGTTGAGGGTGGCGAGCAACCGTGTCGGCCAGACAGCGCTGCCGGCCGTGTTCGGCACCTTCGCGGTGGCGACCGGCTCGGGCGGGGTGCTCGCGGTCACGGGTGTGGCGCTCCTCGGGGCGGCATGGGCGGCTGCCTCGCTCGTGAACCGCTCAACTGGTGGTGAGGCGGAGCCCAGTCTTCCTGAGGGGTGATTCTGCGAGCCCGGCGGGTGACCGGGTAGCCGGTGTCGCGCGCATGAGGGAGAGTTGATGTCATGAGACGAAGCCCACACCACGACGGTTCGCCCCTGTACGTGTCGACGCCCACGCCGGCCCTCGGCGACACGGTCGAGGTGCGCGTGCGGGTGCCGCACGACTTCGGTGCGGTCGCCGTCTCCACCCGGTCGAATCCGAACCGTGAGCCTCGCTTCAGTGAGGCATCCGTTGTACACTCTGACGATGTCTGGGACTGGTGGCAGGCATCCGTCGTCGTCGAGAACCCGGCGCACGGCTACCGGTTTCTGTTCGAGTTGGCGGATGGTTCGCAGCGGTGGCTGAATGCGACCGGCCTGCACGAGATTGAGACGCTCGACGCCGAAGATTTCACCCTGGTGGGGGTGTCGCAGCCGGGGTTCGGCGCCCCCGCGTGGGCCCGGTCGAGTGTCATGTATCAGGTGTTCCCGGACCGTTTCGCACGGTCGGAGGGTGCGGATGCGCGCCCCACGCCAGATTGGGCGATCGCCGCATCCTGGGGTGACCCGGTTGACACCGAGCCGCCCGGAAGGTCCCAACAGTTTTACGGCGGCGACTTGGACGGGGTCACTGAGCACCTCGACCACTTGGCCGACCTCGGGGTGACGCTGATCTACCTGACACCGTTTTTTCCGGCCCGCTCCAACCACCGCTACGACTCGACGTCTTTCGATGAGGTTGACCCGCTGCTCGGCGGCGATGACGCACTGGTTCGGCTGGTTGAGGCGGCGCACGGGCGGGGGATGCGGGTCATCGGTGACCTCACCAGCAACCATTCCGGCGACGGCCACGAATGGTTTGTGGCGGCGCGTGAGCATCCGGATGCCCCGGAGCGTGACTTCTATTACTGGCATGCGCCCTCGGATGAGGCGGAAACTCCGGAGGGCGCTGTGGCCGAACGGCTCGATGGGGAACCGGCACACGACTACGAGTCGTGGTTGGGGGTGCCCAGTCTGCCCAAGTTCAACTGGAACTCGGCCGAGTTGCGGCGACGGTTCATTGAGGGGCCCGATTCGGTTGTGGCGCGTTGGCTGAAGCCGCCGTTCTCGCTCGACGGGTGGCGCATCGATGTGGCGAACATGACGGGACGGCTGCTGGCGGAGGATCTGAACGCGCAGGTGCGGCAGACAATTCGTCGCACCATGGTGGAGGTCAACCCGGACACGATCCTGTTGGGGGAGTCGACCAACGACGCGTCGAGTGACTTTCGTGGGGATGCCTGGCATGGGGCGATGACGTACGCGAACTTCACCCGCCCGCTGTGGGGGTGGTTGTCGGTGCCGGGGAGCACTGCTGGTGGCGGTATCGGGTTCGCGCGTCACCGCATCCCGGCTCTCACGGGTCACCAGTTTGTGGAGGCGCATACGCGTTTTGCGGCCGGGTTCCCGTGGCAGGTGCGGCTGGCGAACATGAACGCGCTCGACACGCACGACACCCCGCGGTTCCTCACCTCGGCGCTGCCTGGCACGGTGCCGTTCGCGCTGGGGCTGAGCGTGACGATGCCCGGAATCCCCGTCATCTTCGCCGGCGACGAGTTCGGCCTCATCGGGGTTGACGGCGAGCACTCGCGCACGCCGCTGCCGTGGGGCGAGCTCGCTTCCGCTGGTCGAGGTGTCGCCGCCCCGCCCCTTTCCGCTGGTCGAGGTGTCGCCGCCTCACCCCCTTCCGCTGGTCGAGGTGTCGCCGCCTCACCCCTTTCCGCTGGTCGAGGTGTCGCCGTCTACGGCGACAGTCTCGAGACCACGACCCCCGCCGAAACCGTCGCCCTCTATTCGGCTCTCATCCGTCTCCGCCGCGAGCATCCGGCGCTGAACGATGGCGGTTTCCGTTGGCTGCATGTCGGCGATGACGTGCTCGCGTTTGTGCGTGAGGCCGCGGAGGAGTCGGTGTTGGTGGTGGCCGCGCGTGCGGCGTTCTCTGTGCAGATGGAGGGTATGGCGGATGCGGTGCCGCTGTTCGGCGACGCGGCCGTCGACGGTGCCCTGATCAGTGGCGACGGCCCGACCTTTGCGGCGTGGGCCTTGCCGGGCCTGGGGCTCCCGCCGCTCTGACCCCGCCCGTAACTTGCCGGTTGAGGAGCGAGGAACGAGCGTCTCGAAACCTCACCGCCGAGGAACCATTTATTTCTCAGAGCTGGCTTCGCGCTGCCGCAACTAGGAACGCATTTCGCTTGGCAATGATGTAGCGCATGTATTTGGCCAGGATGAGTTTCTCGGCCAAGACGCCTAGTGGCCCGAATGGCGCCGAAAATTCAATTTCGTCCAGCATCAGAGTGTGATCCTGCGCCTCAGTGAACCAATGGTCGTGCCGAAAATGTTTGAACGGTCCACGTACCTGCTCGTCCGTGAATGAGGTTGGCGGCGTCATCGAGCTAATACGGCTTTCTAGATAAAAAGGCACTCCGAAGTGGACTGCGCGCCACGTCACCGTCTCTCCCATCGAAATGAGGCCATGTGTGACGCCGCCAACCGCCCGTTCGGATGATGACTTCATCGAGCCAAGATGTGCGTCAATGTCACGCGCAAGGTCGAAGGCTCTCGCGATTGGCAAGGGAAGAAGCGTACGAAGCTCGAAACCGACAGTCATTCTCGGATTCTGTCACCCGTTGCGGTTCACATGCCACTACTGCTGGTCGCTGCGGTACTTACGAGATTCCCTGCGAGTATCGTTCAATAATCGCTAAGGTGATGTAAAACCTAGACAAAGAAGTCTACTAAGTGAGATGACGGCTATCGAAAGTGCTGGAGCGCCGAAATCTTATTCCTATACCTTCGACGTGCCGAAAGGTACCTCTCTTGTCCCGTCGATGCGCGGCTACCACTTAGAGTCAGGCACGGATATCCTCGGCTCGATCGGTGAAGCTTGATCCGATGAGGATGAGGCACGAACTGGTGACAGGTTGACCTGCCTTAGAGTTCTCTCACATCCCGCACTGTCTGGAGGACCATGTCGCAGCGCCCGCAGATTCTGGCGTCCTATTCGATGGATGCGGAGGCCGCGCCGTTGTGGCTGCGCGAACTCCTCCACACTCTTGCCCGCACCGCGGCTGACGCTCTCGATGCGGCGGGGGCGGATGTCACTTTTGTCGACCCGGCCCGTTCGGTCGATGACCCGAAACTGCTGGCGGCATCCGTCGATGGCGTTCTCGTGCTGGGCGGGGCGGACGTCGATCCCGCGCTGTACGGGCAGAAGCCGGTGGATGGGCTGTACGGCGTTGACGCGAGGGCGGATGCGTTCGAGTTGGCGCTGATTGCGGCGGCGATGGAGTCGGGCACGCCAGTTCTGGGCATCTGCCGCGGCATGCAGCTGCTCAATGTGGCGCGCGGCGGAACCCTTGTGCAGGATTTGGGCCCCGGCACCATCCACCGTGATGATGCGGATGGGCAGGCGATGCCGGAGCATGAGGTGCGGGTTCTGCCGGGAACGCGTTTGGGCGGCATCTTTTCGGCGGATGCGTTGACTATTCGGTCGGGGCACCATCAGGCGGTCGACACTCTTGGTGGGTGGTTGAGGGTGAGCGCGCAGGCGCCCGACGGCACGATTGAGGCGATCGAGGCGCCCGACTCGTGGACGTTGGGGGTGCAGTGGCATCCGGAGGATCCGCGTGCCGACGCGGCCCAACTTGCGGCGCTGATGACTGAGTTTGTGGCGGGTTGCGCGGCTTCCCGTGACGTGGTGTCTGCGGTGGGCTCGAACGGATGATAATCTAGACCGGTTGCCCATTCTGGGTCACATTTTTGCGCGCGTAAGCGTGCCCCCTTAGCTCATTGGTAGAGCACTTCCTTGGTAAGGAAGAGGTAGTGGGTCCGATTCCCACAGGGGGCTCGGTCATCCTTCACGGGATGCCGTGGCTGGGTAGCTCAGTTGGTGAGAGCGCACGACTCATAATCGTGAGGTCGCGAGTTCGAATCTCGCTCCAGCTACAACGAAGAAAGCCCGAGAACCCGGTGATTTGCCGCGTTTTCACCCCTCCGAATGTGACCTCGCGATTCAAGCCGTGTGCTAGCTTCCGAACATAGCAATCATTCGATTAGGAGTTGGTTTTGGTTCAGATCTCACGCGCGATTGTCCATGAGATACCAAAAGGCAAGTACTCGGCAGATGGTGAGCACACAGTGGCTCTATCCTCAGCAGAAACCACGCTAGCCCCAGAGACTAGACGATTCATCGAAGAGAACATGCTGGACTTCGGGCTGAAGAGCCCACGCCAGATCGTAGAAGATCCTGACGCAGGATCGACGACACCGACTTTCATTCGTGAAATCCTTTCCGATCCCGACCGATTTGTCGATGCGTCCCAAGGAATCGCGCTGAATCTGCATCGTGCACAAACCGGCAACAGCCCCTCGGGTGTCCTTATAGTGGCGACAGTCACCGACGCGGGTTCGTCGTCGGTGATCATCCTCAAGGCGGAGCATGCGGAGGGGATGAGACTTCGACGTGTCGGGGACGAAGCCACTGGGCGATTTGATCTGCAGCATCTCAATGAGCTGATTGTTGGCAACAACTCGCGGATCTATAAGATTGCGCTTCTGTCTGAGGCGACCGGTGGAGTAGCTGGTGACATGGTGGACCAGCAAAACGGAGTAGCTTTTGCAGACTTCTTCATGTCGGCATTTCTCGGCTGCCGCCTGGCCGACAATTCGGAAGTTCAGACAAGACAGTTCATGCAGTCGGCGATGAACTGGGTGAATAAATCGGTTCCTAGCGAGAGCGACCAAGCACGCTATGCAACTGCCTTAATCGCATATATGGGTTCGCCCGCAACATCATTTCAGGCGACTGAGTTTGCTGACCAGTTTCTCGAGGCTGAAGTTCGCGATGATTTTGTTCGATCGCTCCCGGACGACGTTGCAACTTCGGTCGTTAACAAGGACCTGGCGCTAGTTCCAGGGCAAGGGGCAGGGCTTCGAATGTATGCGCCAGGGGTCGTAGTTTCAGCGAGCGCTGTTGCTCTCGAGCGAGGCGACCTTGAGATTCTTTCTGAAGAGGGCCAGAGTACGACAATCCGAATCAGGGGCTCCCTAAAAAGGTACGGCCTCGGTAGTGCGCCGAAAGGCTAAGCGAATTGAGCATTGAGTCGCTGACAGAGAGGTATTTTGAAGAGCGCGACGCCCTAGACAATGCGCTTGACGAATGGAGTAGGCAATTACTCGCCTTCGCCCACACTGTCGACCCCGCCGCAACCGTTTCGGGTCGGGTCAAGAGCTATCGAAGCATGCTGGGCAAGGCCTATCGCGTTGCATCGAAGGTTCGGTCTTGGTCGGAGTTTGGAGACTTAGTTGCTCTAAAGGCTGTCTTTCCCACCTCGCGCGGAGTGACTGAATTCTCGGAGTGGCTACTAGACCAAGCCGCGTGGAACCCAGTTCTAGACGATAAGCAAGGCGAGCCGACGGAGCTGAAGTATAAATCGAACCAATTTGATCTCGAATCATCAGAGATTCGAGACTCGAGAGGCGAGCCCCTCAAAATCGAAGTCCAGGTGAGAACGGCAGTAAGCGACGCTTGGTATGTAGTAGACCATCGACTCCAATACAAGGGAATCGTTGAGCTGCCGTCGGACCTCCAGCGTAAGCTGAATCGCCTCATAGTTCTCGCGGAACTGTTCGATGAGGAGGTGGAAGCGGTGATCGCCAGGCAGATAGGTCTACCCGAATACGCTGTTGCCCGGCTCTACGACGGACTCGTCCGAATCTCTGAGACGCTCGTCGACGGGCAAACGCGTGCTTCTCGACCAGAGGGGCTCCTTGAACTCATCCTTAGTTCATACGCCGAGGAGGAGATGGAATCGCTCGAGACCACTGTCAATGCATTTGTGGCGGAACATGGCGAGGCTTTGCGAGCAGTTATTCAGAGGCACATCTATGGAGCACACTCATTTGTGGAATCTCGTGACTGGATCTACTACGAGCCGGAGGCGATACTTATTGCTGAACGAGCGAGAGTCAAGCCATCGTTGATTCGAGCGAAAGTAGCTGGGTCTGATTTTGAATCGGTTATCGGGCCCATGATCGTGGAACTCAAATCGATCTAACGCCCGGCCACACTCCGTTTGGTGGCCTCTGCGCTTCGCGCTCAAGCTACGTTCAAATTCAAAGCAGGGCTTGCGCGTGGCTGGTTTGATGCTGCGGAGTATAGGTGGCTGGCCGTGCGGGGCCGCGCGTTCGCCCTCCGGGCAACCACGCGCGGCCCCACCCGGCCTGCCACCTTCACTGCCGGCTACTTCCAACACTCATGCGCATGAAGCGCATAGCTCCTGCCCGAATGCACCGAGTCCCCGGTTAGAGGCTGGGTTGCCGCACTCGTCGTAAGCGCGGAGCCCGATGAGCGCGCAGATTTTACCGTCTCGTGTCGCACATCGCCGATATCCTGTGGATGCGCGCCTGACCGTTCGCCCCGTTGGTCGGCAACACAAAGCTGAACGTGGAGATCGACCGCATAGGTGCAACGACGGTTCAGGTTTGCACCTCGATCGACGCCATCGGGGCCGATCTGGAAGGAACAGCAGAATGAAGTCCGACGATTCAGGCGCTAGCCCTTACGGTGAGCGGGACAGTGCCGGGGTTGTGGAGGTCTTGTCGGCGTACCTCCCGGCTCTCCAACTGCTACGCGACTACGACGCGGGCGAGCTTGAGAGCGCCCCCGGATCCGTGCCGGATTGGACGCTCACCATTGACGAAGCCCGGGCGATCATCGCTCATGTGGCGGCGCAGTTCGAGGCTGACGCTCTGTTCGGCAGGGAGCGCGGCGAAGGGTTGGAGGGTGTGGTCGCCTCGATCTACCAGGGGTTCGCCGGCCAGGAGTTGTACCCGACCGTGCAGTTGAAGGCGGCAAACCTGTTGTATCTGATGGTGAAGGATCATCCGCTCTCTGACGGCAATAAGCGCAGCGCTGCCGCACTGTTCGTCACCTTCCTCAGTCGCAACAGCCTTCTGACGGATGCTGGCGGTCAGCCCCGCATCTCGAACAACGCCCTGGCGGCCATCACGCTTCTGGTTGCCATGAGCGACCCGAAAGAGAAAGAACTCATGGTTGCGCTGGTCGTGCGAATGCTGTCGGAGCCTGCATCCTGAGACGCGACGTTTCGAGCGAGGACCGCTGCCCGGATGCGTGGGTCATCTCCGTTTGCGGAGTCGCCCGCGAAACCACGCCGCAATGCGGCCGACCTATAGCCCAAGGGTGGGCGCACGCCCGCACAACGAAAAGCGCCCGAAGCTGACAACTGGCCGGGTGACGCGGTCAGGTGCCGCGCCTACTGTGAATAAGGGCGCGCACAGTGCCGGCGACACGGCCGGCCGCTGGGGTGATGTTTGCGCGGCCAGGACGGTGGAGGCATGACAGACAGCACAACGCAGGGGTGGGTTCAGGTTCGCGGCGCCCGCGAGCACAACCTCAAAAACGTTGACCTCGATATTCCGCGGGATGCTGTTGTCGCGTTCACGGGCGTGTCAGGCTCCGGCAAGTCGTCACTCGCATTCGGCACCCTCTACGCCGAAGCACAACGCCGCTACTTCGAATCGGTGGCCCCCTACGCCCGCCGCCTGCTCAACCAGGTGGGCGCCCCCGACGTCGACCAGATCACGGGCCTCCCGCCGGCCGTCGCACTGCAGCAACGCCGGGGCGCACCCAGCTCACGCTCCACCGTTGGCACCATCACCACCCTCTCCAACCTGCTGCGCATGCTCTACTCTCGCGCCGGAACCTACCCGGCAGGCGCAGCACACCTTGCCGCCGAAGCGTTCTCACCCAACACCCCCGCCGGGGCGTGCCCGCGCTGCCACGGGCTCGGCGTCGTGCACGATGTCACCGAAGAGCTACTGGTGCCCGACCCGACACTCAGCATCCGCGACGGCGCCATCGCGGCCTGGCCGGGTGCCTGGCAGGGAGCAAACCTGCGCAGCATTGTGCACGGGCTGGGCATCAGCATCGACAAACCGTGGAACACCCTCCCGCGCAAAGACCAAGAGTGGTTGCTGTTCACCGACGAACAGCCATCCGTGCTCATCGAACCAGAACGTGACCGCATCGACCACGGTTATTACGGCAAATTCTGGAGCGCCCGCAGCCACGTCATGCACGTTCTCGCACAATCTCAGAGCGAACGGATGCGCGAACGAGCGCTCCGCTTTGTGGTCAGCGTCGACTGCCCGGCCTGCGGCGGCAGCGGCCTGCGCCCCGAAGCGCTCGCCGTCACCTATGCGGGGCGCAGCATCGCCCAGATGAACACGGTACCGCTCGCCGAACTGGCGGCAGCCTTGCACAACACACACAACAGCAGCACGGATGGCCGTGGCGCAGGCGGCAGCGAAGCGAGCGAGGCCGCCCAGCGGATCGCATCCGACATGATCGTGCGAGTCAACGAACTGCTCACACTGGGGCTCGGCTATCTGAGCCTCGGCCGCAACTCCACAACCCTGTCGACCGGTGAATCGCAGCGGCTGCGCATCGCCACCCAACTGCGATCCGGGCTGTTCGGCGTTGTGTATGTGCTCGACGAGCCGTCAGCCGGGCTACACCCGGCCGACGCAGAACCGCTACTCGAAGTGCTCGACCGGCTCAAAGACTCAGGCAACACCCTGTTCGTCGTCGAACATGACCTCGACGTTGTGCGCCGGGCAGACTGGGTGGTCGACATCGGCCCCAACGCCGGAGACGGAGGCGGGCGGGTGCTCTACTCGGGCCCCGTCGACGGGCTCGAAGGCGTCACCGAATCGGTGACCGCACAATACCTTTTTGCTGACAACGCCCACAGCATCCGCACGGTCAGGCAACCCGACTCGTGGATCACCATCAGCGACATCACCCGCCACAACCTGCGCGGCACCACCGTCGAGCTGCCCCTGGGGGTCATGACCGCCGTCACCGGCGTCTCAGGGTCAGGCAAATCAACCCTCGTCACCCAAGTGCTCGCCCACCTGGTTCGGTCGCAACTCGGTGTGGCCGGCGACCCCGACGACCCCGCACTGACACTCGATGTGGGCAGCGTCAGCGGGCTCGACGCAATCGACCGACTGGTGGTCGTCGACCAGCGCCCCATCGGCCGCACCCCCCGCTCCAACCTGGCCACCTACACGGGCATGTTCGACGCGGTGCGCAAACTCTTTGCCGCAACAGATGAAGCCCGCGCCCGCCGGTACGGCGCCGGCCGGTTCTCCTTCAACGTGCCCGGTGGCCGGTGCGACGCCTGCGCCGGAGAAGGTTTCGTCTCAGTGGAACTCATGTTCCTCCCCGGAACGTACGCACCCTGCGAGGTCTGCCACGGCGCCCGCTACAACGCCGAAACCCTCGAAATCACCTACCGCGACACAACAATCGCCGACGTGCTCGGAATGACCGTCGACACCGCCGCCGAATTCTTCGCCGACGTGCCCTCCGCCGAACGCAGCCTCCGCACCCTCCGCGATGTCGGGCTCGGCTACCTGCGACTCGGCCAACCCGCCACAGAACTCAGCGGCGGCGAAGCACAACGCATCAAACTGGCCACCGAACTGCAGCGGGCCCGCCGCGGGCACACCCTCTACCTTCTCGACGAACCAACCGCTGGGCTGCATCCGGCCGACACACGCCTACTACTCGACCAACTCCAACGACTCGTGGATGCCGGTAACACGGTCATCCTCGTAGAACACGACCTGCCCGCCATCGCCGACTCCGACTGGGTCATCGACCTCGGACCGGGCGGAGGCGACGCAGGAGGCACCGTCGTCGCCACCGGCACCCCACAGCACATCGCAACCGGGGGAGGGGCAACCGCCGTGCATGTGGCGGCGTGGCTCAACCGCACCACACAAACGAACACCGCCATCTAGGCGACACGTTCTCATCACCGCGTCATACTGATGCAATGAGCACAGCCACCGGTCGACCCGACCGAACACTTGTCGTCATAGTTTCGATCATCGCGGCCGTGGTGATCCTCGCGCTGGTGGTCGTCTTCACGCGGGGCACCCCGACACCGCTCGACCCGGCCACACCAGAAGGTGCGGTGCAAAAGTATGCTTCCGCGGTCGTCGACGGTGACTTCCCCGCGGCCACACAACTCATGACCCGCGCCGTCAGAGAACAGTGCGAACGCGCCGACGGAACCTCGATGGGAGACATCCGGCTCACCCTCAACTCCTCAAAAGTCAGTGCCGACACCGCCGTCGTGCGCGTCACAATCTCCCGGGGGGTGGGCGGCGGGCTGTTCGGCCCGTCATTGTACGACTCCGAAGGCACCTTCTCCCTCCTCAACGAAGACGGGGCGTGGATGATCGACAGCGCACCGTGGGAACTCGCCGTCTGCTACAACCAGGGGCAGCCCAATGAGTGAAACCACCACAAGGCCAGCCGCCACGCCCGCCCCCGGCGGAGTGCAAACCGTGCGCCGGGTCATCACCTACCTGCTGTTGCTGACCATGGTCATCATCGCCGCCATCGGCCTGAGCGGGCTCCTCGAACGACTCCTCAGCGTCGGCAACACCATGCTCAACACCGACAACTACGGACTCGCCCAATCACTCGCCTTCACACTCGTCGCCGGGCCGCTCGCCGCCCTGCTGTGGTGGCTGATCTGGCGAGAATCGGCGATCGCCCGCGACCGAGCATCCGTCGCCTGGCCCGTCTACCTGATGGTGGCCTCCACCATCGCGCTACTCACCTTCACCATTGCGCTCTTCACCTGGGTGGCAAACATCATCACCGGCGACGCCGACCTCTCCGGGCTCGCCGTGCCCCTCGTCTGGGCTCTCGTGTGGGTGTGGCATTACTGGATGTGGCGGCACCCGAGCAAAGGACCGAGCCGGCTGGTCGGCGTCACCCCCGCGATCGCATCGCTGATCGGGCTCACCTTCGCCATCGGCGGGCTCACCCTCGCACTGTCTGCTCTCATCAACTCCGCCCTGGCAGGAGTGGGGGCGATTGCTGTCGCCGGCTCGCCGGTCTGGCAGCCCATCCTTCAGTCCCTCGTGTGGGCTGTCGGTGGCGGCGCCATCTGGTGGTGGCACTGGTTCCGGGTCGGGGTGCGCAACCACACGACCGGGTTCTCGCACGTGCTGCTCGTCTACATCGCCGGCTTCGCCTCCTTCGCGCTGTTCGCATCCGGAGTCACCCGCACCCTCGCAACAACACTCACCCTCCTCGCCGGGGCTTCAGAACCGTTGACGGCACGCTTCGACGAATACGGCATCGCGGTCTCGACAGCAGCCTTCGGCGCCCTCACCCTCATCTACCACGCCAGAGTGGTCGCGGCACACGGCCCGGCGCTCAGCTCAGCAAGCAGGCTGGTCAGCGCGGGGGTATCGCTCGCGGTGGCGGCAACCGGAGTCGGCGTGACCGTCAACGCCCTGCTTGCCACGATCAGCGAACCTCTCATCGACTACAGCATCCGCAGCCTGCTCCTGGGCGGTCTCAGCGCACTGCTCGTCGGGGGCGCCCTGTGGTGGGTTATCTGGGCGCCGCGCAGCGCATCCGCCGCCAACAGGGTTGCCACACCGGGCAGACGCGTCTACCTTGTGGTGATCTTCGGGGTGAGCGCCCTCGTCGCCCTCATAACCCTGCTCGTCATCGGGTTCCAACTGTTCTCATTCATCCTCGACAACAGCAGCGGCGAAAGCTTCTTGGAACGATCGCGGCAGGCGCTAGGGCTGCTCGTCGCAACCGTGCTCGTGGCCGCCTACCATTTTGTGGTCTGGCGCCGAGACATGGCCTCCGGGGTGACGCACGAACCGCGCCGAACGATCGAACGGGTGACCCTGGTAGCCGCCCACGGAGACGAGCTTGCCCAGGCGATCCGTACCTCCACCGGTGCCCGGGTCACCGTGCTCAGGCGGGCGGATGCCGGACCAGGCGAGGCAAACGCAGACGCCGTGGTCGCCGCCCTCGACGGCATTGAAGCCGCCCACGTACTCGTCATCGCCACACCAGGCATCGAGGTCATTCACCTGGCGGAGTGACCGCGTGGTGCCGGCAGGGCGCATCATCATCGTGGTGAGCATGGTCGCGCTACACCGCTCAGCCGAGGTTCGCAGCTTCGCTGCCTAGTCTGGTGAGGGGCGCTTTCGTTTGCCGCCCTCCGAAGGAGAACCGTGTCTGATCGTCCTGTGCGCGCACCGAAGCCCCAGATCGTGCTCGAAGTGATCCGGCGCGAGCAGTTGAGCCCGCATCTGGTGCGGCTGTACCTCGGCGGCGACGGCTTCGCATCGTTCGTGAACAACGACCTCACCGACCGCTACGTGAAGATCTTCTTCGCGCATCCAGAACTCGGCCTGCAGCCGCCTTACGACATGGCCGCACTGCGCGAACGCTTGACCCGGGACGAACTTCCCGTGACCCGCACCTACACGGTTCGCGAGGTGAATGACGCAGAACAGTGGCTGTCGATCGATTTCGTCGTGCACGGCGATGAAGGGCTAGCCGCGCCGTGGGCCGCACGTGCCGAGCCCGGCGACCGCATCGCATTCACCGGCCCCGGCGGCGGCTACAGGCCGAACCCCGAAGCCGACTGGCATCTGCTCGCCGGCGACGAATCCGCGCTGCCCGCCATCGGCGCCGCCCTCGAAGCCATGCCCGAGGAGGCGATCGGTGTCGCCTTCATCGAGGTGGGCGGGGCGGATGACCAGATCGCGTTGAGCGCACCGGCCGGCATCGACATCCGGTGGCTGCACCGTGGTGCGGCGCCTGCGGGCAGTTCGAGCATCCTCGCCGACACGGTCGCAGCATTCGAGTGGATGCCCGGGCAGGTCCAGGTCTTCGCCCACGGCGAGCGGGAGTCGATGAAGGCACTGCGTGAGGTGTTCTTCGGCCAGCGGGGGCTTGATCGCGGGCAGGTATCGCTCTCCGGGTATTGGGCGTACGGTCGCACGGAGGATCGCTTCCAGGCGGAGAAGCGCGAACCGATCGGGCAGATCCTGGCGCCGTGAGCTGGGCCGCAGCATCCTCGTAGGTGACCCCAGCCTCCTCGCGGCTGAGCCCGCCCCTTCACCCTCGCGGCTGAGCCCGCCCCTTCACCCTCGCGAGACTACGCAAATCGCACGGTTTCAGCGCGAAAGCGTGCGATACGTGCAGTCTCGGCGAAGAGGGGTGTGTGCGGGTGGGCCGGATGTTCCGCGAGAGTACGCAGATCGCACGCTTTGAGTCTCAGAACGTACGTTTTGCGTACTCTCGCGACCGAATGCGACCGGATGCGGGCCGGACGCGACCGAATGCGGGCCGGACGCGACCGAATGCGGGCCGGACGCGACCGGATGGCGGGCCGGGTGCGGACCGGACGCGCGCAGGCAAGCGGCCGGGTGGGGTGCCCGGATGTGACGCCCCATCACCTCTGGCGCCGCGATTTCTACGGCGTGTAGAGTCGAGGGGTGAGCGCACCCGCAGCTCCGGGTGACGTCGCCCTCGGGGCCAGTCCATCCGCGCGCCGGCCCGGCGACGCGACAGGGTCAGCCGCGCGCCTCGCACTGCTCATCCCCGGCGGGGTGGCGCTGCTGCTCGGTCTCGACGCGGCCCTGCTGCTGCTCGGCCTGCCCGCACCGGTCACGCTCGACCGGCTTCCCGATGTTCACGGCCCCCTCATGGTGTTCGGATTCATCGGCACGCTCATCAGCCTGGAACGGGCCGTCGCCATGCGCCGCTGGTGGGGCTATCTCTCGCCCGCCCTGCTGGGTCTCGGCGGCATCCTGATGATCACGAGCCTGCCGCCCGCGATCGCGCAGTCGCTCGTCGTCGCCGGTTTCGGAGTGCAGTGCCTCCTCTATGTGGCCATCTGGCGCAGGCAGGCGGCCGCGGCGATTGCCATCCAGTCACTCGGGGCGGTGCTCGTGCTCGCCTCGGGCATCCTGTGGCTGGGCGGTGTTCCCGTCGCAACGCTTGTGCCGTCGATTACCGGCTACCTGGTGCTCACGATCGTGGGGGAGAGGGTCGAGTTGGCGCGCATCGTGCGACTCAGCCGGCGGGCCCTGCTGCTCGTGCAGTCGGCGTCGCTCGGCGTCACCATGGGGGTGCTGGCCAGCCTTCTGTGGCCGGAGTTCGGGCATCCGCTGCTCGGCGTCTCGCTGCTGGGCGTCATCGTGTGGCTGCTGCGCTACGACGTCGCCACGCGTCTCGTGCGCGCACGCGGCCTGCCCCGCTACATCGCCATCTGCCTGCTCGCCGGGTATGTGTGGCTTGCCGTCGCATCCGTCGCCTGGGTGTTCGCGGGCGCCACGCTTGAGGGGGCCGCCTACGATGCGGTGCTGCACGCGGTGTTCCTCGGCTTCACGATGTCGATGATCATGGCGCACGCGCCCGTCATCCTGCCGGCGGTGCTGCGCCGACCGCTGCCGTACCGACCCATGCTGTACATCCCTGTTGCGCTGCTGCATGTCTCGCTTGTGGCGCGCATCGGCTTCGGTGACGGGCTCGGCGCGCACCAGCTCGTCACCTGGGGCGGGGCGACGAATGTTGCGGCGGTGCTGCTCTTCGTGGTGCTCGCGGCGGCATCGGCCATCATGGGGCCGCCCAAACGGACCGCCAAGAACGCAGCGCAGAACGCAGCGCAAAACTCTGGGCAGAGTCGTGCCCAGAAACAGGAGGTCGCCGGATGACACGCAGAGGCTGGTATCTGGCCATCAATTCGCTTGTGCTCCTGTGGGTGGTGGCGACGGCGCTCGCGGTGCTGTTCCACCGTTTCCTTCCGGTGCCGACCTGGCTGATGGTGCACCTGACGGTGCTTGGCGCGGCGACGACCGCCATCCTCATCTGGAGCCAACATTTCGCCGACACCCTGCTGCGTCGGCCCGCCCGCGGCGGAAGGGTCGCGCTTGCGGTGCGGCTCGGCATCCACACTCTGGGTGCAGCAACGGTCATCGGCGGCATGATGACGGGAGTCTGGCCGGTCACAATCGCGGGCGGGGCGCTCGTGGCCCTGGCTGCAGTGCTGCACTCTGTCAGCCTGTTCGTGCAGGGCCGCGGCGCCCTGCCCAGTCGCTTCGGGCACCTTGTGCGCTACTACGTTGCGGCGGGGCTCGTGCTGGTCGTCGGCGTTGCCGCCGGTGTGCTGCTGGCGGGCCCGGATGCGTCACCGTGGTCCCGGGAGCAGCTGCATCTGGCCCACATCGCCCTGAATGTGCTCGGCTGGGTCGGCCTCACCGTCGTCGGCACGGTCATCCTGTTGTGGCCCACCATCCTGCACGCGCGCATCCAACCTCAGGCGGAGCGTGCCGCGAGCTTCGCTCTCGCCCCGCTGCTCTTCGGTCTCGCTCTGATCGTGGTCGCATGCCTGAGCGGGTATGTTCCTCTCGTCGCGATGGGTGTGCTCGTCTATCTGGCCGGCCTCTCGCTGGTTCTCATCGAGGCCGTGAAGCAGGCGATCGACTCGCCGCCGCGCACCTATGCCGCGTATTCCATGGCCGCGGCGCTGCTCTGGTTCTTCGGCAGCGTTCTCGCCTTCGGCGTGCTCGTCATCGCCACGCGTGACTGGTCGGCGCTCGACTCTGCCGTCGACGCGTTGATCATCCCGTTCGTCGCAGGCTTCATCGCGCAGATCGTGATCGCCGCGCTCAGCCACCTGGTGCCGGTCGTGCTCGGTGGTGGCCCCGCTGTCTCGAGGCTCACGGCGCGCGAACTCGACCGGGGTTCCGTCTTCCGCGTCATCGTCATCAACGGCGGCATGCTGCTCTACCTGTTCCCGCTGCCCGGGCTCGTCAAGATCGTGCTCTCGTTCGTGGTATTCGCCGTGCTGCTGTCGTTCGTGGTGTTCGCGTTGCGGGCGGTGCGCATCGCCCGGCGCGGGGTTGCCGAGGCGACGGATGCGGGCCCGCAGCCCCAGATTCGCAGCCGTAGCGGCATGGTCGTCACCGCCGCTGGCGCACTCGTGCTCGCCGTGGTCGTCGGTGTCGCCATCGACCCGACCGCGGCTGGCATCGGGGCGGCGCGACCGGATGCGAGCGTGCAGGAGACGGGGCACACCACGACGGTGCAGATGACGATGAAGGACATGCGCTTCAGCCCCGACGTCGTCGAGGTGCCCGCCGGCGATCGGCTCGTCATCGAACTCAGCAACCTCGACGCAGACGTGCACGACCTCGCCGTCGAGAACGGTGTCGCATCCGGCCGCCTCGCGAAGGGCCAGCACGAGACCGTCGACGTGGGCATCATCACCACCGACCTGGAGGGCTGGTGCTCGATCGCCCCGCACCGCCAGATGGGCATGGTGTTCTCGATCGTCGTGACCGGGGCATCCGCATCCTCATCTGCGACGCCGTCCGCGTCTCCGGATGCCGAGGGCGGCGAACATTCCGGTCACGGCATGAGTCACGGCTCGGGCGCATCCGCCGCCGCCGACTTCGACCCCATGAAGGTGGCCCCCGACGGCTTCGAGGCGCGCGATGCGAGCCTGCCCGCAGCATCCGCCGAGACCGTGCACCGCGTCGCGCTGACCGTGACCGAGGAGGAGGTCGAGGTCGCGCCCGGGGTCACCCAGCTGCTATGGCTGTACAACGGTCAGGCGCCGGGACCGACGCTGCGCGGCAGGGTCGGCGACCGCTTCATCGTCACTCTCAGCAACGACAGCGAGATGGGCCATTCGATCGACTTCCATGCGGGCGCGCTCGCCCCTGACGAGCCAATGCGAACCATCGGCCCGGGCGAGTCGCTCGAATACGCGTTCACGGCGACCCGATCCGGCGCCTGGCTGTACCACTGCTCGACGATGCCGATGTCGGTACATATCGCGAATGGAATGTTCGGCGCCGTCATCATCGACCCGCCCGATCTCGCACCCGTCGACCGCGAATACGTGATGGTGCAGTCCGAGTTCTATCTGGGCGCGCAGGGCGAGATTGCGGATGCCGAGAAGGTGCTCGCGAAGCAGCCAGACATGGTCGCGTTCAACGGCTACGCGAACCAGTACCGCGACCGCCCGCTCGAGGCGCGCGTGGGGGAGAGGGTGCGCGTCTGGGTTGTCGACGCCGGGCCGAACCTGTTCACGTCATTTCATGTGGTGGGCGGCCAGTTCGACACCGTCTTTGCGGAGAGCGACTACCGCCTGCGCGACGGCGGCAGCACCGGAACGGGCGGATCCCAGACGCTCGCGCTCGGCGCCGCGCAGGGCGGCTTCGTCGAGCTGACATTCCCCGAGGCCGGCACCTACCCCTTCGTCACGCACATCATGGCCGATGCCGAGCATGGCGCGACGGGCGCGTTCCGCGTCAAGTAGCGGGGCTGCCGCTGCCGCTCGAGTACGGCAATCGGATGCTCTCAGTCGCTCTGAGCATCCGATCGCCGTACCCGAAGGGCGAAGGCGGGCTGGCTCAGGCCGCCACGCGGGTGAGGCGCAGCGTCCACAATTCGGGGCCGTCGTCGATGTACGCGGTCTCGAAGGCGTCCGGATGCCGCTGCGCCAGCTGGGCGAGCAGTGGCAGCGGGTTGTGGTTGGCCACCAGGTCGAGCGAGATGCCGACCGCAAGCGAGTCGAGCGCGCCGAAGATGGTGGCGTGCCGGATCGCGTGCGGAATCTGCCGGGTATCGAGAACGAGCGCCTCGTCTTCATGGTGCCCGCACGCGCATCCGGTGTCGGCCTTCGCGGTCGCCGCTGCGGCGGTGCTGTGAAGCTGGATCGGCTCTGCTGCCATGCCTACTGCCCCTTGAACTTCGTCGTGACGGTGATGGTGGCGCCAGCGAACAGGCGTGAGATGGGGCAGACGGCGGCCGCCTCGTCGACGATCGCGGCGAAACCTGCCGCATCCGTTCCTTCGACATCCCCGTCGACCGTGATCTCGGATGACACGATCGTGGGCACGCCGTCGACCGCGTCGAGGGTCACGGTGCAGCCGACGACGAGGGTTGTCGGGGTCAGCTTGTGCTCACCGAGCGTGAGCGCGAGGGCCATGGAGAAACAGGAGGAGTGTGCTGCAGCGGCGAGCTCTTCAGGGCTGGTCTTGCCGCCCGGTTCTTCCGTACGTGCAGCCCAGCTCACCGGCTGCCCGTCTAGGGCGCCGCTCGTGCCGTTGAGGGTTCCGCCGCCTTTGGCGAGCGTTCCCTCCCACTTGGTTTCGACTGTGCGCTGCGCAATGCTCATGATGGTTCCTTGATCGGTGATGTGAACAAGGCCGCACGCCAAACACTGAAGCGGGTAGCGTACCGGTCTCCGCTGTGAGGTCAGCTGTTTCGACCATAGCACCGGGCTAATTGCGTGGCACGGTTTGTGATTTTCTCTGAGGGCATCCGCAGTTGGGCGTGCGCGCAGTACCTTCCAGATATGAAGGATGTTGCAGCGAAGATCGTGCTCGTCACCGGTGCGGCGATGGGCATGGGCCGCATGTATGCGCAGCGGGCCGTAGCCGAAGGCGCGGCGGCGGTCGTGCTGTGGGATATCGACGAGCAGGGGTTGGCCGCGACGCAGGCCGAGCTTGGGGCATCCGGCGTTCCTGTCCATGCGTACACGGTCGACGTGTCGTCGCTCGAGCAGATTCAGGATGCTGCGGCGCGCGTGATCGCGGAGGTCGGTGCCCCCGACGTGCTCATCAACAACGCCGGCGTCGTGCGCAGCGCGCTGTTCTGGGAGCAGGACTCACGGCGCGACACCGAGTTCACCATGAGCATCAACGCACTCGCGCCGATGCACGTGACGCGCGAGTTCCTGCCCGCGATGATCGCCTCGGGCCGCGAGAGCCGGGTGCTCAACATCGCGTCGGCGGCCGGCACGCTCTCGAACCCGCGGATGGCCGTGTACGCGGCGTCGAAGTGGGCGGTCATCGGCTGGAGCGACTCAGTGCGGCTCGAGCTCGAGAAAGCCGGCCACGCGCACGTGAAGGTGACGACGTTCGCGCCGAGCTACATCTCGACCGGCATGTTCGAGGGGGCGCGCGGGCCGCTGCTCACCCCGGTCATGACCCCCGAATTCGCGGTGCGCCGCGCGTGGGCGGCGATGCTCGCCGGCAAGCCGATCCTGTACCTGCCGTGGTCGGTGAACCTGTCGAAGGTGCTGCGCGGCGTGCTGCCGACCCGCGCCTGGGACGCCATCGGCGGCCGCTGGTTCGGCGTCTACAGATCCATGGACGAGTTCACGGGGCGCCCCGGCCACTGAGGGATTCTTTCGCCGAGACTACGCAAAGTGATCGTTTGCGCGTCTAAAACGTCACTTATTCGTAGTCTCGGCGAGAGAAGACTCCGGATGCTCGAGACTCCGGATGCTCGGGCCGGCTCAGGCGTGCAGCGCGTCGGCGATGGGGGTGGGCCCGTCGTTGAAGCGGATCGTGCGCCCGATGGTTCTGTCGTCGTCGAGTACGGCTTCGGCGACGCGGGCGACGTTGTCGCGTGAGACGGTCGTCGACTCCTCGGCGGAGGCGTCGATCGTGCCGGTGCCGGGCGCGAGGGTGAGGCCGCTCGGGCCGAGGATCGTCCAGTCGAGGTCGGATGCGCGCAGGTGCTCATCCGCGGCGGCCTTCGCCTCTGCGTAGGCGAAGAAGCTGTTGTCCTCCGGCACGCCGTGGTCGGGGCGCGCGCCGAAGTACGACACCATGACGTACCGTTTCACGGCCGCCGTCTGGGCGGCATCCATGGATCTGATGGCCGCATCGCGGTCGACGGCGTAGGTGCGTGCGGGGTCGCCACCGCCCGCTCCGGCCGCCCAGATGACGGCGTCGTGGCCGTCGAGCAGAGTCGCGAACTCGTCGACGTCGAGCGTCTCGATGTCGGCGACGGCGGGCACCGCACCGGTCGCGGCGACGTCTTCTGCGTGCCCCGGATTGCGGATGATGGACGTGACGTCTTCGCCCTTGACGGCGAGGCGGTGTGCGAGCAGAAGGGCCACCTTGCCGTGGCCTCCGATGATGGCGATGCGTGACATGTCCCCAGACTAGGTGTGCGGGCTGGGCGTTCCATCAGTGGATGCTGTAACTGGCTATCATGGTTACATGACCGTGAATGCAGGCCAATAGTGACCACAGGCCAGTGGCTGGCGAACCCCGACGGCACCCGATGGTTCTTCGACTCCGGCGCGCTGAGCCTCGACTTCGGCCTGGGCGGCGTCGATGTGCGTGAGCAGTTCGCGTCGCCCGCCGACCTGGTCGAGTGGCTGGCGGAGCGCTTCGAGCGCGTCGAGAAGAAGGCCAGCACGGGCGAGCTGCGCGACGCCGTGCTGCTGCGCGAGGCCATCGCATCCGCAGCCCGTGCCGTCGCGCTGGGTGGTGCGCCCACCCGCGACGACGTCGACACGATCAACCTCTTCGCCGCGATGCCGGATGTTCCGCCTGCGCTGGCGGGCGGTCGCCGTCGCGCCGGGGCGGGCCGGGTGCGCGCCGCGCAGGCGCTCGCGAGCGTGGCGCGGGATGCGGTGCGCGTGTTCACGACGCACGGTCGCCTCGATGACGCGGGGGAGGCATCCGCTCGCCGTCGCATCAGGGAGTGTGAGGCGGATGACTGCGGTTACGTCTTTCTCGATGAATCGCGCGCCGACAACCGCCGCTGGTGCTCGATGCAGCGCTGCGGAAACCGGGCGAAGGTGCGGGCGCATCGGGCCCGCGCGCTGGGGTGAAAGGTCGATTTCGGCCTGATGGCCCGCGCTGTGGGGGCGATATCGACCACTCGCGGGGGTTCCGGATGCTCGGATGAGTGTGTGATCCACAGTGAATGTCGGTGGTCTTTTGTAGTGTTAAGAGAAACAGCGCGACACGCCGAAACCACTACATGTAGTGGAATGACATTCGTGTGATTCACGTTATATAGTAGGAACCCACGCGAGGCCGAGATCGGGTTCGCACCGAGATTCCAGATATCAGAGGAGGTCCTCATGGACAACGACAACGTAGGCGGTTATGACGTTCCCGTCGACCCGATGGATCTTCTGCAGTGTGACAGCTGCCAGTAGACCGCACTAGCGGAAACTGGTCGCAGCACTCCTAAGACCACCGAAGCCCCGGAATCACCTCAGGTGACCGGGGCTTCGTGCTGCCTGCCGCGCATCCGCCCCGCTGCGCTCCCTTGCCCGCACCCCGCGCTGCCGCACCCGCCCCGCCGCACCCGCCCTGCCGCACCCGCCCCGCCGCACCCACCCCGCGCATCCCCCCTGCCGCGCGCATCCGCCCTCGCCCGCCCGCCCCTCCTCCTCCTTCGCCGAGACTGCACGAATCGCACGCTTTCGCGCCTCAAACGTCAACTATGCGTACTCTCGGCGAGCTTGCGTGACCGGATGAGTGGATGTCGCCAGCGCCCACCCGCCGCGCATCCGTCACCTCCTTCTTCGCCGAGACTGCACGAATTGCACGTTTTTGCGCCTCAAACGTCGTATATGCGTACTCTCGGCGAAGAAAAGGGTGGCCCGGATGACTGCGCGCGACCCGGGCGAGCAAGAGAGGCCCGCGCGACCCGGGCGAGCAAGAGAGACCCGGATGGCCGGGCGCGAACAGCGGCCGCGAGCACGGGTGCCCGTGGCCCACGCCGAATAGACTCGTTCCGTGACTGTGAACCCAGAGCTCCAGGGGCGCGTGTTCCCCCCGACAGCGCCCTATGTCGTCGCCCGCGAGAAGATCCGCGAGTTCTCTCGCGCTGTCTTCGCGAGCAGCCCCATCAACCACGATCCGGAGGCGGCCCGCGCGGCAGGCTACGCCGATGTGGTCGCCCCGCCGACGTTCCCGGTGGTCATCCAGGAGTCGACGCTCGCGCAGTTGCTCTCCGAACCGGATGCGGGAATCGACTTCTCGAGGGTCGTGCACGGCAATCAGCGTTTCAGTTACACGCGGCCCATCGTGGCTGGCGACGAGCTGACGGCGACCCTGACGGTGACGAGCGTGAAGGCGATCGCGGGAAACGCGATGGTCACGGCGGAGTCGTCGGTTGTCGATGCGGTGGGCGAGCATGTCGTCACTGCGGTGTCCACTCTCGTTGTGAGAGGGGCCGACTCGTGAGCGCCCCGCAGCGGCCCGAGCTGGGGCAGGTCGTCGGCGAGGCCGAGTTCTCGTTCTCGCGCGATTCCCTTGTGCGCTACGCCGGAGCATCCGGTGATTTCAATCCCATCCACTACCGCGATGATGTGGCGGAGGGTGTGGGCCTGCCGGGCGTGCTCGCCCACGGAATGCTCACGATGGGTGCCGCAGTTCAGCCGGTCGTTGATTGGGCCGGCGACCCGGGGCGCATTCTCGACTACCAGGTCAAGTTCACGCGTCCCGTTGTGGTTGACGCGCAGCTCGGCGCCACGATCACTGTGACCGCGACGGTCGGTGCCGTCGATGAGGCGACTGCCCGCATCGACCTGACTGTCATGTTTGACGGTCAGACGGTTCTGGGTAAGGCGCAGGTTGTGGTGAGTCTCGCCCCGTGACCACATTCAGCGAGCTCACGACGACGCGGGTTGGTGGCGCGGCCCGCCTGATGGTGGAGACGACGGATGCCGACAGTTTGGTCGCCGCCGTGCGCGACGCCTGGGAGAGTGGCGAGCCCTGGCTTGTCTTCGGTGGCGGATCGAACCTGTTGGTTGCCGATGATGGTTTCGATGGCACCGCCGTCCACGTGGGCAACCGGGGCATCCAGCAGATCGGCTCTGATGACGCTTCGGTGACGCTGCGCGTGCAGGCGGGGGAGCCGTGGGATGCTCTGGTCGCTTTCTCGGTTGAGAACGGCCTCGCAGGTATTGAGGCGTTGTCTGGTATTCCGGGTGCTTCGGGTGCGGCCCCGATCCAGAACATTGGTGCTTACGGTCAGGAGGTCGCCGACACTCTTGAGGCGATCGATTATCTCGACTATCTGAGCGGCGAGCTCACCCGCATTCCGGCATCCGAGTTGGAGCTTGGATACCGCATGTCGGCCATGAAGAAGGGGCGGCAGGGCGTCGTCGTTGCGATCGAGTTGCGTTTGGGTCGCGGCGGTCTGAGTGAGCCGATCGGCTACGCGCAGCTCGCATCCGCACTGTCTGTGTCGCTTGGCGAGCGGCGTCCGGTGGCCGAGGTGCGCGAGGCGGTGTTGCGGCTGCGCGCGTCGAAGGGCATGGTGTTGTCGGATGCTGACCCAGATTCGGTGAGCACTGGTTCCTTTTTCACGAATCCGATAGTGGGGGAGCGTTTCGCGGCGTCGCTGCCGGCGACGGCGCCGCGGTGGAGTCTTGAACCGGAGCTGCCCGACCGGGTGGTTCCGCTGGAGCAGTCAGCGTTGCTCGACGAGGCGCGACCCCTGGCAACGGCCGCCGACCGGCAGGTGAAGTTGAGCGCGGCGTGGCTGATCGAGAATTCGGGCATCCGGCGTGGTTTTTCGTTGCCGGGGGCCCGGGCGGCGATCTCGAGCAAGCACACGCTTGCGCTGGTCAACACGGGTGGGGCGACGGCTGCGCAGGTGGCTGAGTTGGCGCGCTTTGTTCAGAGCCGCGTGCTGAACGAGTTCGGGGTGTTGCTGCAGCCGGAGCCGGTGCTCGTGGGGTTGGAGCTCTAACAGGGGCGGTGCCTCGGCGCCCGCTGCCGTACCGTCAGCTGTCTTTGCGGATCCAACGGAATGTGAGGCGGCACACCACCAGGCCGACGACCAGCCAGATGCTTGTCGCGATGGCGACGCCGGCCAGATCCCAGCTGCCGCCCTGCTCTAGCGCTTCGAAGGTTTCGGGCAGGAATGCGGCGCGCATGCCCTGCGCCATCCACTTCAGCGGGAACACGGATGCCACATTCTGCAGCCACTCGGGCAGCATCGTGAACTGCAGGTACACGCCGGAGATGAATTGCAGCACGAGGGCGATGGGGATGATCACGGCGGTTGCGCTCTTGCCGCTGCGGGGCAGGCCGCTGAGCGCGATGCCGAGGATCGACGACGTCGTGACGCCGAGCACGAAAACCCATACGAACGTCAGCCACCGCTGCGGGTCGTCGGGCAGGTTCACCCCGAAGGCGAGCGCGGCGACCGCGATTATCAGCGCCGCCTGCAGAACGGAGGTGACGAAGACCTGCCCGATCTTGCCGATGAAGTAGCTGATCATGGGCAGCGGTGACCCGGCGAGGCGTTTGAGGGTTCCGTCGCTCTTCTCGGTCGCGATGTCGATGGACATGTTCTGCAGGCCGCTCAGCAGTACGCCCGCCGCGAGCATCGCCGGTAGGTAGAACGCGGCGCCGCTCATGGTGTTGCCGGCATCATCCCGCCCGAAATCGGATTCGGCGAAGGCGGTGGAGAAGATTGCCAACATCATCACCGGGAACAGGAAGGTGAAGAACACCGTGTCGCCCTGGCGGAAGTAGGCCTTCACCTCGTAGATGATTCGGCTCACGCCGAGCGTCACGGTGCGGCCGGCAGGCAGGGTGGGGGTCGTCATTGTTGCGGTCATGCCGGAACCTCTTCTTCTGCGCTGTCGCTGCGTGAGTCTGGATTCCCCGGGTGGGTTGCCCGGTGAGCGTCGCGTGGGGCTGAAAGTTCAGATTCCGGATGCTCGTAGTCGGCGATGAGCTGCAGATAAACGTCTTCGAGGCTGGGTCTGATGACTTCCAGCCCGTCGGGCTCGCCGTCGCGGGCGAGTTCGGCGACGAGGAGTCCTGGCGCGGTGGTGCGTTGCTCGCGGACGACGCCCGACTCACGCCACCTGACGACCGGCACCCGAGCATCCGGGCCACCGATCTCGTCGATTCGGCCGATGTCGATGAGCCTGCCGTCGGCGATGATGCCGGCCCGGTCGCCGAGTTGGGCGGCTTCGTCGAGGTAGTGGGTGGTGAGCAGGATGCTGGTGCCTTCCGCCTTGAGCGAGCGGATGAGCTCCCAGAACTGGCGCCGCGCTTCCGGGTCGAAACCCGTTGTCGGCTCGTCGAGGAAGAGAAGCTCGGGCCGACCGATGATGCCGAGGGCGACATCCACGCGGCGGCGTTGCCCGCCGGACAGCTTGCGGATGAGCGTGCCGGCTTTCTCTTCGAGGCCGACGGCGGCGATGACCTCGTCGACGGGGCGCGGGTTCGCGTAGAAGCCGGCGAAGTGGGCGAGCTGCTCGCGCACTGTTACGGCGCCCGGCTCGCCGGTGGACTGCAGCACGATTCCGAGGCGAGCCTTCCAGGCGATGCCACCCTTCTGCGGGTCGACGCCGAGTACTTCGGCGTGGCCGCTGCTTCGGTCGCGGTATCCCTCGAGGATCTCGATGGTTGTGCTCTTTCCGGCGCCGTTCGGGCCGAGGAGGGCGAAGGTTTCGCCCCTGTGGATGTCGAAGGTCACGCCCTGCAGTGCCGTGACGCCGCCGTAGCTCTTGCTGAGGTCGCGCACGCTCACGGCAGTGCTGTTCTCTGTCATTCCCTAATTGTGTCGCGCTGGGCATCCGGGCGCCCCCCGGTCTTGGTGTCGAGTTGCCGACTTTCGCCCCTATTTCGGGCGAAAAGGGGGCCGAAGTGGGCAACTCGCCACCATTGTCAGGCTGAGTCGGGCAGCCATGGTGCGCGAGAGGAGTCTCACGCAGGGAGTTTCGCGACAAGGGCCCGGGTGCCTAAACGGGCAGCGCGATAGGCTGGGATGGTGAATGAAGTAGAGATCGGCCGCGCCAAGCGGGCACGTCGTGTGTTCGCGTTCGATGACATCGCTATCGTGCCGAATCGTCGCACGCGCGACCCCCAGGATGTTTCGGTGGGGTGGTCGATTGACGCCTTCCAGTTCGACATCCCCTTCCTTGCGGCACCCATGGATTCTGTGGTGAGCCCGGCGACGGCGATCCGCATGGGCCAGCTGGGTGGTCTGGGCGTGCTCGACCTCGAGGGCGTGTGGACCCGCTACGAGAACCCCGAGCCGCTGCTGGAGGAGATCCGCACGATGCCGGCAGCCGAGGCGACTCGGCGCATGCAGCGCATCTACGCCGAGCCGATCAAGCCGGAGTTGGTGACGCAGCGTCTCGCCGAGATTCGTGCCGCTGGCGTCACTGTGGCGGGTGCGCTCAGCCCGCAGCGCACGCAGCAGCTGTACAAGACGGTTGTCGCGGCGGGCGTCGACCTGTTCGTCATCCGCGGCACCACGGTCAGCGCCGAGCATGTGTCGCAGAACCAGGAGCCCCTCAATCTCAAGGAGTTCATCTATGAGCTCGACGTTCCCGTCATTGTGGGCGGGGCGTCTGGTTACACTCCCGCTCTTCATCTGATGCGCACGGGTGCGGCTGGCGTGCTCGTCGGCTTCGGCGGCGGTGCGGCATCGACGACTCGCGCGAGCCTGGGCATCCACGCCCCGATGGCCACTGCGGTGGCGGATGTTGCGGGCGCGCGTCGCGACTACATGGACGAGTCCGGCGGTCGCTACGTGCATGTCATCGCCGATGGCGGGCTGGGCACGAGCGGCGACATTGTGAAGGCGATCGCGATGGGGGCGGATGCGGTCATGCTGGGCACGACGCTCGCGAGGGCGACGGATGTTCCGGGTGGCGGTTTCCATTGGGGTGCGGAGGCGCACCACAGTGAGTTGCCGCGCGGTAACCGTGTCGAGGTCGGCCAGATCGCTCCCCTGGAGGAGATCCTGTACGGGCCGTCCACCGTTGCTGATGGCAAGTCGAACCTGGTGGGGGCGTTGCGCCGCTCGATGGCGACGACCGGCTATTCAGATCTGAAGGAGTTCCAGCGGGTTGAGGTTGTGCTCGCACCGTACGCACCGCATTCTCGCTGAGGAAGGCATCCGATGTCCCGCTCGCAGGTTTCCCATTCGACCAGGCTGGGGGCCGAGGAGCGGGCTGCGGCCGTCGAGGCGCTGAAGACGCGTGAGCTCGACATCCTTGTCATCGGCGGCGGCATCGTCGGAGCGGGCAGCGCGCTCGACGCGGTCACGCGCGGCCTGAGCGTCGGCATGGTGGAGGCCCGCGACTGGGGTTCTGGCACGTCGAGCCGCTCCTCGAAGCTCGTGCACGGCGGCATCCGGTATCTGGAACAGCTCGACTTCAGGCTTGTACGCGAGGCGCTCACGGAGCGCGGGCTGCTGCTGCAGCGCATCGCCCCGCACCTGGTGAAGCCGGTGCGCTTCATGTACCCGCTCACGAAGCCCGTCATCGAGCGGCTCTATGTGGGCGCCGGCATGCTGCTTTACGACCTGTTCAGCTATTCGGGTGGGCGCCCGCCAGGGGTGCCGCACCACAGACACTTCTCGCGCCGGCAGGTTATGCGCGCCATCCCGAGCCTGAAGAAGGATGCGCTCGTCGGCGGCATCACCTACTACGACGCGCAGGTCGATGACGCGCGCTACGTGTCGAGTCTCGCCCGCACCGCCGCCTCCTACGGCGCGAAGGTCGCCAGCCGCGTGCGCGTGGAGGGCTTCGTCAAGGTCGGCCAGCGGGTCGTCGGCGTGAACGCGCACGACCTGCAGACGGGTGAGCGTTTCGAGATCCGCGCCAGGCAGGTCGTCAACGCGACAGGCGTGTGGACGGATGACACGCAGGCGATGGTGGGCGAGCGCGGCCAGTTCAAGGTGCGCGCGTCGAAGGGCGTGCACCTGGTGGTGCCGCGCGACCGCTTCCAGTCGAAGGTGGGCCTGCTGCTGCGCACCGAGAAGAGCGTGCTGTTCGTCATCCCGTGGGGCCGGCACTGGCTCATCGGCACGACCGACACGAAGTGGGATCTCGACAAGGCGCACCCCGCCGCGACGGCCGCCGACATCGACTACCTGCTTGAGCACGTCAACCGGGTGCTCGCCGTTCCGCTCACCCGCGATGACGTCGAGGGTGTGTTTGCGGGCCTGCGGCCGCTGCTGGCGGGCGAATCGGATGAGACGTCCAAGCTGTCGCGCGAGCACATCGTCACGCACACCGTGCCAGGCCTCGTCGTCGTGGCGGGCGGCAAGTGGACCACCTACCGGGTGATGGCGAAGGATGCGATCGATGCGGCATCCGCGGCCCTCGACGGGCGTGTGCCGCCCAGCACGACCGAGAACATCGCGCTGCTCGGGGCGGAGGGCTACCAGGCCGCCTGGAACAAGCGCAGCAAGATCGCCCGCGCCTTCGGCGTGCACAAGGTGCGCATCGAGCACCTGCTGAATCGTTACGGCACGCTCACCGACGAACTGCTTGACATCATCCGGCAGAACCCATCGCTGAACACGGCGCTGCCCGGTGCCGACGACTACCTGGAGGCGGAGGTCGTGTACGCGGCCTCGCATGAGGGCGCTCTGCACCTGGACGACGTGCTCGCCCGGCGCACCCGCATCTCGATCGAGGCGTGGGATCGGGGCGTGTCGGCGGCCCCCGTTGCGGCCCGTCTCATGGCGGGTGTGCTCGGCTGGGACGAGGAACGCACCGACAGCGAGATCAGCCATTACCTGGCCCGCGTGGCTGCGGAGCTCGCCAGCCAGACGCAGCCCGACGACGAATCCGCCGACCGGGTGCGCCTGGAGGCCCCCGACATCGGCAGCCGCTAGCGCGGGAATCTGTCTCGCTCAGGGCGCGCCTCCCTGCGAGCGACTGGTCAAATGTCGCCCCAAACCGTGCAGTTGGGGGCCGGTATTGACCATTCGCGCGGATCTTGCTGTTCTCCCCCAGCGCGAGTGGTCATTCTTCGCCCCAAAAGTTCGTGGTTGGGACGAGAACCGACCGCTCGCGCGGCGATGGAGCCGCGTGGGTGTCCGCCCAGCCACCCGCGGCTAGGCTGGTGGGGTGAGTATGTGGGCCGTCGCGCGCAGGCCGCGGTGGATCGCCGCGCTGCTGCTTGCGCTTGCCATCGCCGCCGCGTTCGCCGCGCTCGGGCAGTGGCAGTTGGAGCGCAGCATCGACCGCGGTGAGATTGTGACCCGCGAGACGGAGACGGTGGTGCCGCTCGAGTCGGTGGCCGAGCCGCAGTCGCCGGTGTCGGCCGCGAGTGACGGGCAGCGCGTGAGCCTGAGCGGGCGCCTTGTTCCGGGTGACTATCTGGTGCTGTCGCAGAGGCTCAATGGCGGCGAGTTCGGGTTCTGGGTTGCCGGCCATCTGGTCGTGGGCGGCGCAGACCTGGCGGTCGCGGTCGGCTGGGCCGAGAGCGAGGCGGATGCCGCATCCGTCGTCGACAGTCTTGTCGCGGATGCCCCGGCGGAGGTGCACCTGCAGGGTCGCTATATCGTCGGCGAGGCCCCGCAGGAGACCGACTACATCGCCGGACGCCTCGACACGATGGCGCCCGCAGCTTTTGTGAACCTGTGGCCGCAGCTCTCCGATGGCGGCATCTACAACGGCTATCTCGTGCTCGATTCGCCCGCTGATGTCGGCGAGGCGGCGGCCGGGCTGGTGGCGATCGATTCGCACACTCCCGACCCTGAGGTGCAGATCAACTGGCTGAACATCTTCTATGCCGCCGAGTGGGTGGTGTTCGCGGGCTTCGCCGTGTTCCTGTGGTGGCGTCTGGTGAAGGATGCGTGGGAGCTGGAGACGGCAGAGGCTCAGGCCGGGCAGGGCGAGGCCGGGCAGGGCGAGAAGGCCCAGCCGGCCCAACTAAACTAGGGCCATGCTTCCCGGCCCTCGCCCCTCAGATATTCCGCGCATCCGCAAGACGCTCTCTGTCTACAAGGTCTCGTCGTACATCACCGGCACGTTCCTGCTGCTGCTGTGCCTGATGATGGTGACCCGTTACGGGTTCGGCGTCGACATCGAGATGGGCGGGCCTGACGGTTTTCTGGCGCTCACGCCGAAGGATCTGATCACGGGTGTGAACCTGTCGACGGTCATCCTCATCGTGCACGGCTGGTTCTATGTTCTGTATGTGGGCTGCGATTTCGTGCTGTGGCGGCTGATGCGTTTCTCGTTCGGGCGCTTCCTGTTCATCGCGCTGGGTGGCATCATTCCTCTGCTGTCGTTCTTCTTGGAGCGCAGCGTGCCGAGGCGGGTCGAGGCCGCACTGGCCGAGATTTCGCAGACCGAAGGGGCAAGCGTATGAGCGAGACCGAGCAGAGGCCCGTGCTGGTCGTCGACTTCGGGGCGCAGTACGCGCAGCTGATCGCGCGGCGCGTGCGTGAGGCATCCGTCTATTCGGAGATCGTGCCGCACACGATCACCGCCGCGGAGGTTGCGGCGAAGAACCCTGTGGGTATTGTGCTCAGCGGCGGCCCGTCGAGCGTGTACGAGCCCGGTTCGCCCAGCCTCGACAAGGGCATCCTCGAGCTCGGCATCCCGACCCTCGGTATTTGCTACGGCTTCCAGGTCATGGCGACGCAGCTCGGCGGCGAGGTCGCGCAGACCGGCCGACGCGAATATGGGGCGACGGATGTCACGATCACCGGCGGCGGCGGAACGCTACTGGCCGGCCAGCCCGAGCAGCAGACCACCTGGATGAGCCATGGCGACTCCGTGTCGAAGGCGCCGGACGGCTTCGAGGTTCTCGCGTCGAGCGACGCGACCCCCGTCGCCGCGTTCGCCAGCGACGAGCGCAAACTGTACGGCGTGCAGTGGCACCCCGAGGTGAAGCACTCCGAGTTCGGGCAGCGCGTGCTCGAGAACTTCCTGCACACGGCGGCGGGCATCCCGGCCGACTGGAATGCCGGCAACGTCATCGCAGAACAGGTGGCGCGCATCCGCCACCAGATCGGCACAGGTCGCGTGATCTGCGGGCTCTCCGGAGGGGTCGACTCGGCCGTCGCCGCCGCCCTCGTGCATGAGGCTGTCGGCGATCAGCTCACCTGCGTCTTCGTCGACCACGGGCTGCTGCGGCAGGATGAGCGCCGCCAGGTCGAAGAGGACTACGTGAAGGCCACCGGTGTGCGCCTCATCACCATCGATGCCGAGAAGCAGTTCCTCGACGCGCTCGCCGGGGTGACCGACCCGGAGACGAAGCGCAAGATCATCGGCCGCGAATTCATCCGCACCTTCGAGCAGGCGCAGGCCGACCTCGTCGCCGAGACCGCCGCCGACGGCGACCCGGTGCGCTTTCTCGTGCAGGGAACCCTCTACCCTGACGTCGTCGAATCGGGTGGCGGCAGCGGAACCGCCAACATCAAGAGCCACCACAATGTGGGCGGCCTGCCCGAGGACCTACAGTTTGAGCTCGTCGAGCCGCTGCGCGCCCTGTTCAAGGACGAGGTGCGCGAGATCGGTCGCCAGCTGGGCCTGCCGGAGGTCATCGTCGCCCGCCAGCCGTTCCCCGGCCCGGGCCTCGGCATCCGCATCATCGGCTCCGTGGACAAGGAACGGCTCGAAATTCTGCGCCACGCGGATGCCATCGCGCGCGCCGAACTGACCCTCGCCGGCCTCGACAACAGCATCTGGCAGTGCCCCGTCGTGCTGCTCGCCGACGTGCGCTCCGTCGGAGTGCAGGGCGACGGCCGCACCTACGGGCACCCCATCGTGCTGCGCCCCGTCTCCAGCGAAGATGCCATGACCGCTGACTGGACGCGGCTGCCCTACGACGTGCTCGCCAAGATCTCCAACCGCATCACCAACGAAGTGAAAGACGTCAACCGGGTCGTGCTCGACGTCACATCGAAGCCGCCGGGAACCATCGAGTGGGAGTGAGGGTAGGCCGGGAAAGCCAGCCTGCTCCTCAGCTCAAACAATGACGATGAGGGGCGGACGAAAAGCGTGTCCGCCCCTCATCGTCATAACTCGACACCCCGCAGACTAGCTTTCCCGGCCCTGCGGGTGAGTGGAAAAGATCGCTGGCCGACGGGGTGCATCAGGCGGGCAGTAGCTCCGCCAGCAGCCCCTCGATGCGCGCCTTGATGTCGTCGCGGATCGGCCGCACCGCGTCGATGCCCTGACCGGCGGGGTCGTCGAGCTCCCAGTCCTCGTAGCGCTTGCCCGGGAAGATGGGGCACACATCGCCGCAGCCCATCGTGATGACGACATCCGACTCCTTGACGGCATCCGTCGTCAGGATCTTCGGGGCGTTGTTGGCGATGTCGATGCCCTCTTCGGCCATCGCCGCGATCGCCACAGGGTTGATCTCGTCCTTCGGCTCGGAGCCGGCGGAGAGCACGGTCACGCGGTCGCCTGCGAGGGCGGCCAGGTAGCCGGCGGCCATCTGCGAGCGGCCGGCATTGTGTACGCAGACGAAGAGGACGGTGGGCTTGTCAGTCATGGGGTCTCCTTGTGGTGGGGATGTTCAGGGCGGGGTCAGCAGCATCCGGCGGTACTGCTCGTCGAGCAGACGCCGGTGGCGGGAAGAGTGAGCTGAACTGCGCGGGCGGATGTCTCGTCGCCGGCGAGCCAGGCGGCGATGGACCGCACCTGCTCGTACCCGGTGGCGAGCAGGAAGGTGGGGGCGCGACCGTAGCTCTTCATCCCGGCGATGAAGAAGTTCGGCTCGGGCTGCTGAAGTTCGGCGAAACCGTGCGGTTCGACGGTGCCGCAACTGTGCACATTGGGGTCGATCAGCGGCGCGAGCGCGCGCGGTGCCTCGACGATGTCGTCGAGGTTGAGCCGGATCTCACGCAGCAGGTCGAGGTTGGGACGGAACCCGGCGGCGTTGACGATCACGTCAGTCTCGAAGTGGTTGCCGTCGCGAGTGCCGATGACGCGGATGCGTCCCGCTGCATCCTCGAGGCTCGCGATCTCGAAGCGGTCGATGACCGTGATCTCGCCAGCCTCGACCAGCTGCTGAACCCGGGCACCGAGGGAGGCGCGCGCCTGCAGCTCGTCGTCGGCCGAGCCGAGCACGCGAACGGCGGAACGGTTGCGGATGGCCCACGTGACGCTGGTGCCGGGTTCCTGACGGGCCAGCTCGGCCAGGTTGAGGAGGGTGTTCGCGGCCGAATGCCCGGCGCCGACGACGGTGACGTGTCTACCGGCGAATCGCATCCGGTCGGTGCCGAGAACATCGGGGAGTGCGTGGCTGACACGGTCGGCCACCGCGGGGAGCCCGAGCGGGTCGAGCCCGCTCGAACCGAGGCTGTTCGGGGTGGCGTAGGTACCAGAGGCATCGATGACCGCGCGGGCGAGAACTTCGTCGTGTGTGCCGTCGGCGTGCAGCATCCGCAGCACGAAGGGGGTGGAATCGCGGCCGGTGGAGCGGGTGCGGTCCATGCCCTGACGGCTGACCGCCTCGACCGTCGCGCCGGTCACAATGTGGGGTGCGAGAGCATCCGTTGCCGCCAGGGGTAGCAAGTAGCTTTCGACGAGTTCGGAGCCGGTGGGTAGGCGCGCGGTCTCGGGCTCCTGCCAGCCGGTGGTGACGAGGATGCGGCGCGCGGCCGGGTCGATCAGGAACTCCCACGGCGAGAACAGCCTGATGTGCCCCCAGGATGCCATGCTGCTTGCCACGGTTGCGCCCGCTTCGTAGACGACGAAGTCGATGCCGCGCTCGTGAAGTTGTGCCGCCGCGGCCAGCCCGATCGGGCCGGCGCCGATGATGGCGACGGGAAGACCGTCGAGCCGAGAGTCGCGCAATGCCGGCATGGCCAGGTCGGCAAGTGTCATGCGCTGATCCCCTCGGAGTCGATCGATGATCATCGATATAGAAAGTATGAAGCCATCCATCGATGGTTGTCAATGTAAGGCTACGATGGGCGCATGACCTCGTTCACGCCCACGCCCGTCACCGAGGCGGCAGCCTGCTGCGCGCCCCTCACGCGCGAGACGCTCAACGCGGAACAGGCGGATGATCTGGCCCGGTCATTGAAGGCGCTCGCCGACCCGACACGCCTGCGACTGATCTCCATCGTGGCGGCATCCGAGGGTGAAGAGGCCTGCGTCTGCGACCTGACCGAACCGGTCGGGCTGGGCCAGTCGACGGTCTCGCACCACCTCAAGATCCTGATGGATGCCGGATTCCTCACCCGCTCCAAGCGCGGCACCTGGGCGTACTACCGGCTGGTCCCGGGCTCCCTCGACTCGATCTCGCGCCTGCTCGTCACCGCGTGATGCGGGTCTCGAGACTGCACGATCGCTCCGCGCTCGCGCACCTCGACCAGCGGGTTGATCGCAGGGTCGCGGCCGAGTTCCTGGGGAGTGCTCTTCTCGCTGCAGTCGTGGTCGGCTCCGGCATTGCGGCCGAGCGTTTGTCGCCGAGCGATGTCGGGCTGCAACTGTTGGAGAACGCGTTGGCGACCGCCCTCGCCCTGCCGGTGCTCATCCTGCTGTTCATCCACATCAGCGGCGCCCACTTCAACCCGGTCGTGTCGCTCGCCGACTCTGCGCTCGGCATGCGCTCGTGGCGGGACACCGTCCTCTACATCCCGGCCCAGATTCTCGGATGCATCGGCGGAGCGGTGCTCGCAAACCTCATGTTCGGCGCATCCGCCGTCTCGTGGAGCGCCAAGGACCGGCTGACCCCCGGCACCTTCCTCGCCGAGATCGTGGCAACGGCAGGGCTCGTGTTGGTGGTTTTCGTGCTCGCCCGCACGGGCCGCGCATCCGTCATCCCGGCCGCCGTCGGCGCCTACATCGGGGCCGCCTATTTCTTCACCGCGTCGACCAGTTTCGCGAACCCGGCCATCACCATCGGGCGGATGTTCAGCGACAGTTTCGCAGGCATCGCACCGAGCTCATCGCTCGGCTTCATCGCCGCGCAGCTCATCGGCGGCGGTGTCGGGTACGCGCTGGTGCGCTACTTCGCGCCGTCACCTGTCGCATCCGGAGCCTGAAGTACGCCAATCGGATGCTTGGGGCGGTCGGGAAGAGCCGTTTGGCGTACTCGAGGCTCCCGCTGGTCGAGGGGTCGCCGTCTACGGTGACCGTCTCGAGACCGACCCCAGAGTAACTTCGTGGGCGGGTCTCGAGACTGCACGATCGCTTCGCGCTCGCGCACCTCGACCAGCGGGCGGGGTGGTGGCGCAGCCCCGAATCGAGTAGCGTGCTACTCGGGATACAGTGCGGTACTCCGAGCGAGAGGGATGCGACGTGGGCTTTGTGGATTCGACCGGTCTACGGGCCGATTTCGCCGTGCGGCTGTCTGAGCTGTACGGCACGGAGGTTCCCGCCTACACGACGCTCGTCGAGGTCGCCCACGAGGTGAACTCCGACGTCGTTGCACGGCTCGGGGCGGAGGCGGAGCGTCTCGGCTCGATCGACCGCGTCACCGCCGAGAGGCACGGCGCGATCCGCGTCGGCACACGCGAGGAGCTCGCCCAGGTGGCGCGTGTCTTCGCGGCCATGGGCATGCATCCGGTCGGCTTCTATGATCTGCGTGACGCCATCGGTGGCGTTCCTGTCGTGTCGACCGCGTTCCGCCCGGTCGACGGTGAGGAGCTCGCGAAGAACCCGTTCCGTGTCTTCACCTCGGTGCTTGCGGTGGCCGACCGCCGCTATTTCACCGAAGACCAGCAGCGTCGTCTCGAGACGTTTCTGGCCGCGCGCGAGCTGTTCCCGCCCGAACTCCTCACGCTTGCCGACGAAGCGATCGACGGCGGAGGCCTCGACGAGGAGCAGGCCGAACGCTTTCTCACCCTCGCGACGGCGTCGTTCGAGCTGTCGCCCGAGCCGGTCGATCGCGCCTGGTATGAGGAGCTGGAGGCCGTGTCATCCGTCGCCTCCGACATCGGCGGCGTCTCGTCGACACACATCAATCACCTCACCCCGCGCGTGCTCGATATCGACGATCTCTACGCGCGCATGTCGGCCCGCGGCGTGACCATGATCGACGATATCCAGGGCCCGCCGCGCTGGCAGGGGCCGGATGTTCTTCTGCGGCAGACCTCGTTCCGTGCGCTCGCCGAGCCGCGCAGTTTTCGCGAACCCGACGGCTCGATCATCACCGATGAGCTGCGCGTGCGTTTCGGCGAGGTCGAGGCGCGCGGCGTCGCGCTCACCCCGGCCGGGCGTGAGGTGTACGACCGGATGATGGTGGCCGTCGACGACGCGTTGGCTGGCGTGCCGCGCATCCGGGCCGCGGAGAAAGCTGCTGAGGTGTGGGGCAGCGGGTTCCCGGACACGGAGGTGGAGATGGCGGCTCAGGGCCTCGCCTACTACCGCTACACGGCGGCACGGCAACCGGGCGAGCGGCCCGCCGACGTCCCGACGCTCATCCGCGACGGCTGGCTCGAGGTCGAGCCGATCGTCTACGAGGACTTCCTGCCGCGCTCGGCCGCCGGCATCTTCCAGTCGAATCTGACGGGCGAAGGCTCGAAGGATGCCACGCAGCAGGCCGTCGAACTCGATGAGGCGTGGATGGCCGAGGTGCTCGGCCGCCCCCTGCACGACCCCTACGAACTGTATGCGGCGCAGAGCGAGGCGAGCCTCGCATCCGCGCTTGAAGCTCTCGACGCATCCGATCACTGAACTGAAACCCCCAGGAGACCCCATGACGACCATCACCACCCCTTCGACCGCCGAACTGCGCGAGCTCGCCAAGAAGAGCCTTGAGGCGTGCGGCGCCACCATTCCGGAGGGCACGGGTATCACGGCGCGCTCGCCGATCACGGGCGAGTCCCTGTTCGAGTTGGGGGAGACTCCGGATGTCGCGGCCGCGATCGATCGCGCGCATGAGGCTTTTCTGCAGTGGCGTTCGGTGCCCGCCCCCGTGCGCGGCTTCGTCGTGAAGCGTCTCGGCGAGCTCATCGCGGAGCACAAGCAGGACGTGGCGAATCTCATCACGATCGAGGTCGGCAAGATCGGTTCGGAGGCGCTCGGCGAGGCGCAGGAGATGATCGACATCTGCGATCTGGCGGTGGGCATCTCCCGTCAGCTCGACGGTCGCACCATGCCGTCGGAGCGGCCCGGTCACCGCCTGATGGAGACGTGGCATCCGCTCGGCGTCGTCGCGGTCATCTCGGCCTTCAACTTTCCGGCGGCCGTGTGGTCGTGGAACACGGCCCTCGCTCTCGTCTGTGGTGACGCCGTCATCTGGAAGCCGTCCGAGACGGCCAGCCTCACCGCCCTCGCCTGTTCGGCTCTGCTCGACCGGGCGCTGAAGGAGCACGGCATGCCGGCGGGTGTCAGCCAGGTGGTGCTGACCGACGCGGCCGGGGCATCCGTTCTCGTCGACAGCCCGAAGGTGCCGCTCGTCTCGGCCACCGGATCGGAGCGCATGGGCGCCCAGATCGCGCCGCGCATCGCCGCCCGCTTCGGCCGCGCGCTGCTCGAACTCGGCGGCAACAACGCCGCCATCGTCGCCCCGAGCGCCGACCTCGACCTCGCCGCGCGCGGGATCGTGTTCTCGGCTGCGGGCACGGCCGGCCAGCGCTGCACCTCGATGCGCCGCGTGATCGCGCACTCCTCCCTCGTCGATGACCTCGTCGGCCGCCTCACGGAGGTCTACGCGCGCCTGCCCATCGGCAGCCCCACCGACGACGGCACGCTCGTCGGCCCCGTCATCAACCCGGCCGCCTACGAGCGGATGCAGGAGGCCATCGAGCAGGCGGTCGCCGACGGCGGCGAACTCGTGGTGGGTGGTGGCAGGCGCGACGCAGGCGGCGACGCCTTCTACGTGGAGCCGGCGATCGTTCGGATGCCCGCCCAGACCGACATCGTGCGCCGCGAGACCTTCGCCCCGCTTCTGTATGTGCTCGAATATGACACCATCGAGCAGGCCATCGCCCTGCAGAACGACGTGCCGCAGGGCCTCTCGTCGAGCATCTTCACGCTCGACCAGCGCGAGGCCGAGCAGTTCATGGCCGCCGAGGGCAGCGACTGCGGAATCGTCAACGTCAACATCGGCACCTCCGGCGCGGAGATCGGCGGCGCGTTCGGCGGCGAGAAGACCACCGGCGGCGGACGCGAGTCCGGCTCGGACGCCTGGCGCGCCTACATGCGTCGCGCCACCAACACCATCAACTACTCGCACGACCTGCCGCTGGCGCAGGGGGTGAACTTCTCGTGAACATCGACCTTGCGCCGGGCGTTGCTGCTGGGCTTGCGCCCGAGCTTGTGACCGGGCGCAGGGTCAGCTCCACAGACCTCATCCACGAGAAGCTCCGCACGGGCATCGTCTCGGGCGAGCTCGCGGCAGGGTCGCGGCACTCCATCTACCAGCTGGCAGAACGCTTCGGCGTCTCGCGCACGCCCGTGCGCGACGCCGTGCTGAGGCTCGCCGACGCCGGCATGCTCACCATCGAGCGCAACCGCGGTGTCGTCATCCGGGGGCTGGGGGTCGAGGAGATCCGCTCCGTGTTCGAACTGCGGCTCCTGCTCGAGGTGCCTGCGGCGGCCGCAGCGGCACGGGCGCACCCACCGGCACTCCTTGCCGCACTGGGCGGATGCCTGGCCGGTCTCGATGAGGCGGCCGCAGCATCCGATTCTCTCGCCTTCTCCGCACACGACCGCAGGCTGCACCGGCTGATTCTCGAGGCGAGCGGCAACGCCCGGTTGGTCGACATGGTCGAGTCGTTGCGCGATTCGACGCAGGTGCGGGGCGTGTCGACGATGCAGCGTTCGCGCAGCCTTCGGCAGGTGGAGGGCGAGCATGTTCCGATCGTGGAGGCGATCAGGGAGGGTGATGCGGATGCCGCGGCCCGGCTGATGAGGGAGCATCTGGTCGAGACGGGTCGGCTTCTGATGCGGCAGGTCGCGGCGAGCTCGGGCGAGGCCGTTCCGCAGGAGTGGCCGCCCGCGCTGGTGGCGCCGTGAGCTCTCCCGCGACCGTGCAACGCGATCTCGCCTACGAACTCTCGCGCGTCGTCGGCGGCTCGGTCGAGACGGATGCGCGCCGCCGGGCCGAATATTCGAGCGACGCGTCGAACTACCGGGTCGTACCCGAGGTCGTCGTGTTCCCCCGGGATGTCGACGACATTCTCGCGGTCGCGGAGGTCTCGCGTGAAACGGGCACCCCGCTGACGACACGCGGCGGCGGCACCTCCGTCGCCGGCAACGCGGTCGGGCCGGGCATCGTGATGGACCTGTCGCGGCATGTGAACCGCGTGATCGAGCTCGACCCGGAGGCGCGCACCGCCCGCGTTGAGCCGGGCCTCGTCATGGGCGCGCTGCAGAAGGCAGCCGCCCCGCACGGCCTGCGCTTCGGGCCCGACCCGTCCACCTGGGCTCGGGCGACGCTCGGCGGCATGATCGGCAACAACGCCTGCGGCTCGCACTCGCTCGTGTACGGCACCACGGCCGACAACGTGCTCGACCTCGACGTTGTCGACGGGCTGGGGCGGCGATTTCGGACGGCGACGGCATCCAGCGGTGCTCTTATCGGGGGCCTTGAAGAATTCACGCAGGCGAATCTGGCCGTTCTGCGCACCGAGCTGGGCCGCTTCGGTCGGCAGGTGAGCGGCTACGGCCTGCACCACCTTCTGCCCGAGAACGGCCGCAACCTCGCCCGCGCGCTCGTCGGCAGCGAGGGCACCTGCGCGGTCACGCTCGGCGCGACGGTCACACTCGTGCCCGTGCCGGTCGACCCGCTGCTGCTCGTGCTCGGCTACCCGACGATGGCGGATGCGGCGGATGCGGTGCCCGCGATCATCGCGCACCGCGCGTCCGCAATAGAGGGGCTCGATGCGCGCCTCGTCGACGCGGTGCGGCGGGCGAAGGGTGCGGGCGCCGTCGCGAACCTGCCCGAGGGTGGCGGCTGGCTGCTCATCGAGGTGTCGGGCTCCGACGCCAGATCACGCGCCGATGCGATCGTGCGCGACGCCGACGCGCTGTCGTCGCGCCTGTTCGCGGAGGGCCGCGAGACGCGTGCCATCTGGCGCATCCGCGAAGACGGGGTCGGCCTCGCCGGTCGCACCGCCGCGGGCGAGCAGGCATGGCCGGGCTTCGAGGATGCGGCCGTTCCGCCTGAGCGTCTGGGTGCCTACCTGCGCGAATTCGAGCAGCTGCTCGACGGCTACGGCGTCTCCGGAATGCCGTACGGCCACTTCGGCGACGGCTGCATCCACGTGCGCCTCGACATCCCGCTCGAGCGTGACGGTGCCGTTCTCCGCGAGCTGATGACGGATGCTGCGCGTCTCGTCGCCAGTCACGGCGGCTCCCTCTCGGGTGAGCACGGCGACGGGCGGGCCCGCAGCGAACTGCTGCCGATCATGTACTCGCCGGATGCGATCAGGGCGTTCGAAGGATTCAAGCAACTGTTCGACCCCGCCAACCTCCTCAACCCGGGCGTGCTCGTCGCCCCGCGTCCGCTCGACGCCGACCTGCGCCGACCGCAGGCGCTGCCCTTGCCGAAGGTGCGCGGCTTCGCCCTCGACCACGACGGCGGCGACTTCACAAAAGCCGTGCACCGCTGCGTCGGAGTCGGCAAATGCCGGGCCGACAACACGGCATCCGGCGGCTTCATGTGCCCGTCATACCTCGCCACGGGTGACGAGAAGGACTCGACTCGCGGCCGCGCCCGCGTGCTGCAGGAGATGGCCAACGGAACCCTCGTCACCGGCGGATGGCAGTCACCCGAAGTGCAGGAATCGCTCGACCTGTGCCTCTCATGCAAAGCCTGCGCGAGCGACTGCCCGGCCGGCG